>JBDQOS010000220.1:0-13165 GCA_040261075.1 Flavobacteriales bacterium | reverse complement strand
TCCAAGGTGACGTACTCCTTGGTCGACACCCTCGAAACGATGACCTCGCTGGTGAACGCTCTGCGAACTGCGGGCCGGTTCGCCTTTGACACCGAGACCTCCGGACTGAACGCCATGGAGGCCTCACTCGTAGGGATGTCATTCAGTTCCGAGGAAGGGACCGGCAGCTACGTCCCTGTGAAGGCAGAAACGTGGACCGAGGTGCGGGCGCTGTTTCAACCCTTGTTGGAAAATCCGAACGTGGTGATTGTGGGCCAAAACCTCAAGTACGACGGCAAAATCATGGCTCGCCACGGCGTCGACCTCTCCCAGGCCACGCTCGAAGACACCATGGTGGCGCATTACTTGCTCGAGCCCGACCAGCCCCACGGCATGGACGCCTTGGCGCAGGCGTTTTTAGACTACCAGTGCATTCCGATTTCCGACCTGATCGGGAAGAAAGGCAAAGCCCAAAAATCCATGGCCGACCTCGCCCCCGCCGACGTGGTCAACTACGCGTGCGAAGACGCCGACGTCACGTTGCGTTTGGCCAACGTGTTGTTGCCCAAATTGGAATCCGAAGGGCTGATGTCCTTGTTCCGCGACGTGGAAATGCCGCTCTTGAAGGTCCTCATGCACATGGAGCTTCAAGGCGTGGCGCTGGACACCGCGCACCTCGCCCGATTCAGCACCGAATTGGCCTCCCAGCTCGACGCGCTGCAACGCTCCATCCAAGAGCACGCCGGCGTCCCGTTCAACGTGGATTCCCCCAAGCAGTTGGGGGACGTTCTGTTTGAGCATTTGGCCATTCCCGCCAAGGTGAAAAAGACCAAAACCGGCCAATACCCCACCAGCGAAGCCGTCCTGAGCAAGCTTCACGACGCCCACCCCATTGTGTCGGAAGTGCTGGAATACCGGAAGCTGAAAAAGCTTCGCTCCACCTACGTGGAACCGCTCCCGACGTTGATTCATCCCGAGACGGGCCGCGTGCACACGACGTACATGCAGGTCGTGGCGGCGACAGGCCGGCTGAGCAGCAAGGACCCCAACCTCCAGAACATTCCGATTCGGACCGAACAGGGACGTGAAATCCGCAAGGCCTTTGTGCCGAGCGGACCCGACCGGGTTTTGGTGGCTGCCGACTACAGCCAAGTCGAGCTGCGGATCGCTGCGGCGATGAGCGGGGAACAAGGACTGATTGAGGCGTTCCAGAACGGAGAAGACATTCACGCGGCGACTGCGGCCAAGGTGTTTGGGGTGGCGTTGGACGAGGTAACACGGGAACAACGCAGCCAGGCCAAGGCCGTCAACTTTGGCATTCTCTACGGCCAAGGCGCATTTGGGTTGGCGGAAAACTTGGGCATTTCACGCAAGGAAGCCAAGAGCATCATCGACGCCTACCACACCCAATTTTCTGGCCTCGAAGCGTTCACCCAAGAATGCGTTGCCAAGGCCCGCGAAGCGGGACAAGCCACCACCTTGCTCGGCCGCCGCAGGCCGTTGCCGGACATCCACAGCAACAACGCCGTCGTTCGCGCCTTCGCGGAACGCAACGCCGTCAACACCCCCATTCAGGGTTCAGCCGCCGACATCATCAAGGTGGCCATGGTCGACGTCTTTCGAGAAATGCAAGGCATGGAAAGCCGTTTGATTATGCAGGTTCACGACGAATTGGTGGTGGACGCTGCGGCCTCGGAAGTGGACGACATCAAGGCCCTTTTGGTCCGGTGCATGGAGCGTGCCGTCAAGCTCGAAGTGCCCTTGGAAGTGGAGGTGAGCCAAGGCCAAACCTGGCTCGAAGCCCACTGATGTTGAAAACCTTCGCGGTAAACATCCCAACGTGCAGAACTTTTCGCAGACACCCTGCGTAGGGACAAAGAGCACACCCAATTTCGTACCAACCCAACACGCATGAAGAAGCTTCGCAATTCCCTGTTTCTCGGCCTGTCCGCCGGCATGATTGTCCTGGCAGGCTGTGGCGGCCCTCAGGGACCGACCACCTCTGGCGATTCCCTGTCGCAGGGCGCGTCCGTCTCGCAACGGACCAAGCGCCTGAAAAAGATTTTCCGAGCGGCCCCCACGCCCATGGAAACCGCACGCATCGTCCAAAAGACCGGCGCGTCGTTCTCCCTCGATCATTTGCACTCGGCCATGTCCGCCTCGAATTACGTGACGGCAGACCGTCAAGCGGTCAACCTCGGCGTGTACGGAGCCGACTTGAGCTACGCCACCATCTTTGAACAAAACGCGGTGTCGTTGACCTACCTCGAAGTCGTCAAGAGTCTCGCCCGCGAGCTCGGTGTGGGCGACGTGATCGGCGACGACATGTTGGAGCGTGCCGAGGCCAACCGCGCCCGACAGGACTCGTTGGTCGCCATCGTCTCCGAGGCGTTCTTCAACATGAACGAAAAGCTCAAATCCAACGGCCAGGAAGACCTCAGCGGCATGCTCGTGGCGGCCGGGTGGGTGGAAAGCCTCTACCTCGCCACGCGTCACAGCGACGCTGCCAACGAAGAGCTTCGAGCGCGCATCGCCGAGCAGAAGCTCGTCATGCAGGACGTGCTTGACTTGGTCACCAGCTACGAGCAATCGCCTGGACTCAAAGAAGTTTTGGACACCATGCAGCCCATCGTGCAAGCGTTCGAAGCGGTGGAAAAGGAAGAAGCCAGCAGCGAAATCAGCAAGAGCGGCGGTGCCATCGTCATCGGCGGAGGCCCGCGTTACACGGCGAGCGAAGAAGTTTTGGCCCAAATCACCGAAGCGGTCACCGCCGCACGTAACCAACTTGTGAAATGAGCGTAATGAGTAACACGATGAAGCACACCACCTTTTTGCTCGCCTTGGTGACCTTGTTCGCCGCACAGGCCAATGCTCAATGTCGCACGTTCACCAAAAAGAACTGCTTGCCCGTGCTTGATGGGTACGTGCAAAACGAGAACTACAACTCCGCCGTGCTCATCCCCGGCGACGAGGCTGAACTGGAATTGACTTTCCTCGGCGGGTCCGACTACCGCGTGGCGGTGTGTTCGCATCCCGTGTTGGGCGCCGTGGAATTCGACGTTCTCGACGAACAGAACATTCGCATTTGGAGCAACTCCGATGGATCCGACCACTTGGATTTCCGCATGGAGAACTCCCAACGACTTCGTTTCCGTGTGAAGGTGCCTGACACCGATGCGGCCATCCTTCACGAAGGCTGCGTGTCCATCCTGATTGGAAACAAAGAATAGTCCCTTCCCTCCTAACCTGCTGAAACGAAAAGCCCGCCGAATTTGGCGGGCTTTTTTCGTGGTCGGCTGGCCTAAGCCAAGCGGCTCAGGAAATCACTGAACCACCCAGCGCCACGTCCGTTGAGCGGCGTCGTCGGTCGCCAACGTCACCAGGTACATGCCAGGGGCTTCCGGCGCCTGGAGTTCCCAGGTTTGGGGTCCTGCACCAAACAAGCGCTCACTCGCGGTCAGGAGACGTCCGGAGGCGTCCTGAACCGACATCCGAGCGACGCCGGGGTTCCGGGTTTGGAAGGCGATTGTCGACTGCGCGGCAGCGGGGTTGGGCGCCAACGTCCACGACTGAGTCAGGCCCTCCAGCGCCTCCACACTCTCTGTGCCGTCAAATCCTTGCACGTTGATGTCGTCGAGGTAGATGTTGTTTCCGAGGCGGCTTTCAAATTCGAACTGCACCCGGAAAAACTCCGTCATGTATTGTTCGTTGTCGAGCACGATGGTGTAGCCCTTCCACTCCTCCGGGCCCGAAGGTTCCCACGGGAACGGGTGCGGCTCGGCCGAGGGCAAATCCGTGAATCCACGGTGCATGCGTCGCAGGTCCCAATCGTTTCCGCAGTCGCCCGTCACGCTTACCCGCAAACGGTCGTCCGTTTCCGAAGCTTCCGTGGTGCCCTTGTGAACGTAGGCCCATTTGTAGCTGACGTGGATTTCCTGCATGCCGGACATGTCCAAGGTGGCCGTTCGCAAGAAGTCGTCGTTGAACTCGATGTCGTTGCCCCAGTTTTCGATGAACAGGCTTTGGCTCCCGGTGGCTGCCGCGTCCGAAGTGAGCTCCCACGTTCCGTCGTTCAACGGGTCTTCGATGAACCATTGAGGATCCGGAAATTCACCCGATTCGAAGCCTTGAGAAAGGGGGAGGTCCATCTCCCCTGGCGCCATGACGTAGACCGCACCTTCGACGGTCGAAGACGCTTCGTCCGTGCCGTTTCCGACCGTCAACGTGACGTCGTACAGTCCAGGAGTCGTGTACGTGTGGTAGAGCTGCTGGACCGGCTCGTCGACGCCGCCTGCCACGGATGAGCCGTCCCCAAAGTTCCAGGACCACGACGTGGGCGAATGGTAGCTCTGGTCGGTGAATTGAATGCTGTCGCCGACGCAGATGACGCGCCGATTGAGGTCAAACGTCGCTTCGCAAAGCAAGTCCGGACCGTTGACGCCCGTGGCCGCGAGGTTGGAAGCCGTGGACAGTTGGTTGCGTTGCGCCACGGAGGATTGGAGGGCGGTACGCATGCGGGTCTTTTGGCCTTCCGTAAACATGCGTCCGCAGTAGCTGTACTCCATGTAGTTCTGCACGTTGTCCAAAGAACCACACGTGCTGCCGTCAAGCGTGCACGACGTCCACCCCAACGTCAACGGCGTGTCGTCCACGTTGTCGTCTTCGTCGCAGTTCTCTGCCAACCCCGGGTTGTTGCTGTTGCCCCACAGGTGCCGCAGGTTAAGCCAGTGCCCCACTTCGTGCGTCAGAGTGCGAGACCGGTACAAGTTGGAAGTTCCGATGGATCCGCAGTAGGTGTGCTGCAAGACAATTCCGTCCATGTCCGCGTTTTGATTTCCGTTGACAGATCCGGGGTACAAAGCATACCCGGCCGCACCGGCCGCGTACTCGCACACCCAGACGTTGAGGTACTTGTTGCGTGGCCACTGAATCAGCGACTTCATGTCAGAATCGCCGACGTAGGTCAGTTCGCTGACGATGCGGTTGATGCCGGGGTGGCAGTTTCCATTGGGGTCTTTTTGGGCCAAACGAAACTCAATCTCCACATCCGCCACCAAATCTTCAAATTCCGGAATCACTTCTGCCACGCTCTCATTGAGCGCACGGAAGTTGGTGTTCAAGACATCGACAGCGTCGTGCACTTGGGCCGTGGAGATGTTCTCGGGACCGTTGAAGTGAATGACGTGAAACACCACGGGAACGATGAACACCTCGTCCCGGTTGCCGGCATGTTGGCCTTGCGCCGTTTCACGTTCGAGCTGGCGGTCAGCTTCCAGGGCCAAAGCCCGTGTTTCAGGCCGTTGCAGGAACAGCATCTCCTCGGCGTGGTTGAGGCCACACGGGTGGACGCCGTCGTGGGTGTGCGTTTGGGTTTGGGCCCAAGAAAAGGCGGATGCTGCCAGCGCAAAGGCTGCCAAGAAAGGCACTCGAATCAAAGTCATGGTTTCTGGAATGAACATGCAGGACGCGCAAGTTACGCCCTTCCTTCCCTACAACACGTCACAGGAGAGTCAGGTTGCCTCTCACGGGCGTGAGTCGCCGCGATGCGCCTCCAAGCGCAGGCCCACGTTGGAGACGCCCAAAACAGGGTCGTTCCGCATGCCGTGAACCACTTCGAGTCCGTAGCGTCCGCGCAACGGAAAGCGGACCCCGGATTCAAGCAGGAATCGCTGGTCCACCAAGTCCCCAAACCCGCTCCCGCGCCACCTTCCTCGCGCGTCGGCGAGCGTACATTCCACGGTATCCACGCGGGATTTGCCGTTGGGAAAACGGTATGTCAAGAACAAGTAGAGGTTGGAATGGGGGTAATCCTGGGTGTGTCGGACGTCCAAAAGCACGTCGTGGCGAAGCAGGGTGTCTTGCACGTCCCAATGAAACGCCAAAGACTGCTGGCTGTACCACCCTTCAAGCGGTACGTCCGCGGTCTCTGCAACCAAAGGAGGTTCCCCGCAGCCCGCGAGAAGAACCCATCCCAGCGTCAGACCGGCCACGGCCACACGCATCACGACTGGGCAGGCTGGTTGGTGTTTCCTCCGCCGTCGCCTTTTCCGCGGCGGCGGTTTCGGCCCCGACCCCGGCTTGGGCGCTTGCCTTGACCGTCGGCCTTGGAAGTTCCTTCGCCTTGTGCCTTTGTTCCATCTTGGGAGGAATTGCCGCCTTCATTTTGACTCCGCGAACGACCTCCTCCGGATGCACTGCCGCGGCGTTTGTTGCGGCGGCGTTTGCGTTTGGCTTCGTCAAAGCGGGTCAAACTCTCTTGCCCCACCACGTTGCCAAACGTCGAATCCACCTCTTCCGGCTCCTCCTCCAATTCGTACGCCGCAAGTGAACCGACCACTTCGCCTTTCTCCGAGGCCGCAATCAATTCGTTCGCGTCTTCAACGTTCATGGCAATGGGAGACGAGCCCGGCTCTCCGAGCTCCAAGAAGTAGACCAGCCGCTTGAAGATGTCCATCTTGAACACCACGGCCTTGCCTTTGGGCGTTTTGATTTTCGCGTTGGGCGAGGGGAACTCTTTCACCGCCTCCACGTATTGGTCGAGCTCAAAATTCAGGCAGCACTTCAGTTTTCCGCATTGTCCAGCCAACTTTCCAGGGTTGAGCGAGAGTTGCTGGTAGCGAGCCGCACCCGTGCTGACGGAGCGGAAATCCTTGAGCCAGGACGTGCAGCACAGCTCGCGACCGCACACCCCGATGCCCCCGATGCGGGCGGCCTCTTGGCGCGCGCCGATTTGGCGCATGTCAATTCGGATGTCAAACGTGCTGGCCAGTTCGCGGACAAGGTCGCGGAAATCGACGCGTTGCTCGGCCGTGTAGTAGAACGTCGCCCGGCCGTTGTCGCCCTGGAATTCCACATCTGTGAGCTTCATTCCGATGCCCAAACGCTTGATGATTTGACGTGCCTCGCGCAAGGTGTCTTCCTCGCGTTGACGAGCCGTGTGCCACAATGCGATGTCCTCGTTAGTCGCTTTGCGCGCGATGCGCTTCAATTCGTGGTCGTCTTTGATTTTGCGCAGGTTGAGCTGGCTCTTCACCAACTCTCCCGTCAAACTGACCACGCCGACGTCGTGGCCGGGTTGGAGGTCGACCACAACCACGTCGCCCACCTGAACAGTCACTGCCCCAGGACGACGAACGTACATTTTTCGGTTGTTCTTGAACCGCAACTCCACCACGTCGTAGGGCGAGGCTCCGTCGGGTAAGGGAATGCCTTCGAGCCAGTCAAACACGGTCATGGACCCGCATCCGCAGGTTCCACAACGGCCGTTGTTCTTGCACCCTCTGGGCAATCCATCTGCCCCCTTGCTGCACGTCGCACATCCCATGCCCCTAAGGTAGGGTCGGAAGGTCAATCGACGCTCGCCGGAGTGCGCAACAATCGATGCACCCGCAAGCTCAGGTCAACAAACACCAATTTCCCGTTGACATTGCCCGCCACGTCTGCGTGTGCTTCTTCCAAGGCTACGCGCAAGTCGAGGACGTTGTCGTGGTGGATGAACTTGGCGAAGTTGGCCAAAAACGCCTGTTCCGCAGACGTCAACCGCACCAGTTCTGACGCGCCGTAATGCCCCACGATGCTTTGTCGAACGAGGTGAAGGGCGTAGTGCAGGAAGCGCTTTTGGCCTTCTCGCCCCAGCGAAGCGAACGCTTCGGAACCTTCCACGGTGGCCTGGCCGTCGCGCGCCCAACACGCCCGCATCCATGCACTGAAACGTTCCAGATCGGGCTGATGCTGCCCTGACTTGGCCATCCGGACTGCTTGGGCCAGGTTGCCGTCGGTGACGTGGGCCAAACTATGCGCGGTTGTTTCATCCACCTTCCAACGCTGCATCAACCCACGTGCCGCCTCGTCCACGCTCAAATTGGGGACGTGAATGCGCTGAACGCGAGAGCGAATCGTGGCCAAAAGGCGGTCCGGATGCTCCGTCACAAACAACATCACGGTGCGGTCCGTCGGTTCCTCCATAAGCTTCAGAAACTTGTTCGCCGTATCCACCCGCATCGTTTCCGGCAACCAACAAATCCAGACTTTCCATCCCCCGTGAAAGGCCTTCAAGCCCAACTTTCGGTTGACTTCTAGGGCTTCGTCCACCGAAATGAACAGCTGTTTTCGGTCGGCACCCAACCGCTCCAACCAATCCTCGACGCCGAGGTAGGGACCTTCGAGCATCGCCTCCCGCCACGCCGCTTGGTGGGGTTCGGACGTCGCCTTTTCTTGGCCGTCCGCCTTGAAAAACGGGAAACACCAATGCACGTCGGGGTGCTGCACAGAGGCATGGGCCTTGCACGAAGTGCATTGGCCGCAGCTGTCGAGTTCAGTGGGGGCATTGCAGGTCACGTACTGCGCGTAGGCCCGAGCCAAAGCAAGGGCCCCTGCACCTTCGTGGCCCTCCAAAAGTTGGGCGTGGGCGACGCGCCCTGAGCGGACGGCTTCCCGCAGTTGGGCCCCAAGGGCCTCGTGCCCCACAACGTCGGCGAACAGCATGCCTCGAAGGTACTTAGAAACGCGCGGAGACCGTGGCTCGCACGTTCCGGCCAGGCGCGGAAATTCCGGAGCCAAACGTCCGGTAGTGCTGGTCGAGCAAGTTGAGGCCCGAGAGCCGCACTTCCAGGTGGTCGGTGAGTCGCACAGAGCCCTCCACGTTCCAGGTGGCCCATCCTGGGGTGCCGAACGGCAAGGCCTCTTGAAGGTTGTCCGTGGTTCCAGGGCCAAAGTCGGCCGCCGCTTTAGGCAGCGCGTACCGTACCGAGGAGGTCAGGCGCCCTGAAGCCAGCTTGCGCGAGACTTCGATCACCCCAAACGTCGGAGGAATGTGTGAAAGCGGATTGGCCTCTTCGTCGAGGCTGTTGCCCAAGGTCCAGTTGATCACCGTTCGGAACGTAGTCTGAGGCCAAAGACGGCCACTCACTTCCAACCGAGCGCCACGCACCCAAGCGCGGTCGAGGTTTTGGTTCATTTGGATGCGCGCCGTGTCCCCGTCAACCACCATCAACGTATCTCCCGCAAGCGAGGCATCTGCTTGCACGATGGCGTCTCTCCACAGGCTTCCAAAGGCCGCCGCTTGGACCACAAGAAGGTCCGATTGGGGGCGCAGGTTCCACGACACCGCCTGTTCCGCCGTGTACAGGTATTCTGGCTTGAGTTCGGCGTTGGGCACGAGCACGAAGCCGTTCTTTTCGCGGACCTTTCCCACGTCGTCGACGTTGGGGTGTCGGAAGCCGCTGGCCAAGGACGACGTGGCACGCATCGAAGGCGTGAGAGGGCCCGTCCAGGAGGCGCTTCCCGTCCAGGCGCCGCGGGCCTGGTCGAATTGGGCGACGGGGAGATCAAGCCACGTGGTGTCGTCGAACGTGGCCTGAACCGCGGCGTGGCTGTACCGCACCCCAAGGCGCGCCGTGTGGTCGCCCCAGGACCGTTTCGCGGACGCAAACCCTCCCCAGGTCGCCATCGAGGAACCGCCGTCCGCGTACCGCGTGAGGTCTGCCGTGACGCTGTCCGTGACGAGGTTCAATGCGGAAGCCGTGGAGGTGACGTCGTTCCATTGCCCGTCCATTCCCGCCTCCCACGTCACGCCTCGGCGATGTCCCCGAACCGTCGAGGTTGCTCCCCAAACTTCCAATTCCTCGAGTTGCGTGACTCGCCAATCGTGGCCAAACCGGCGCTTGATCCGTGATTCCTCGACGGCCTGGTAGCTGGCCAGCGTGGACCACACCGCGCCGCCGCGCAACGCCCGGGAGCCCGACAGCGCCACCAAGGTCCGCTCCTGAGGGCCGTAATTCCACTCCGCCCATTTGGGAAGGTCTCCCGAGACGTCGTTCTGCACGTCAAACCGAGGCACGTCTCCGGTGGTGCTGTGTTGCACGTTGAGTTCAGCGTGGCCTCGCCGAGAACGAACTCGGAGGCGTTGTTGGACGTCCCACTGTTCGTACGCGGTGGAGATTTGGACTTCCGGATCGGGGTTGGCCACCAGGGTGTCGCGCCCCCCCGTGCGATCCACCACCCAGGGGACGAGACCCCACGTACTGTCCTCGTGGGCCCGCCACGAACCCATACGCAAGTCCCCAAATTCACGTCGAGATACGCTCGTGACCGAACCCCAATTGGGGGCTTTGACTTTCGCTTCTGCGTGCCCTGCCCATCCTCCGTTCACAGTCGTCCCCTGGGCCAACACCTTTCCGGAAACAGCCAACCCGCCTCCGTTGAATTCGACGGGCTGGGTGAGAAAATGCACCACCCCACCCAAGGCGTCGCTGCCGTAAAGCACGCTGCTTGGCCCGAGGATGACCTGGGTTTGGGCGACGGCGAAAGGGTCCACGCTTCCCGCATTTTGCACGTGGCCGGCACGGTAGATGGCGTTGTTCATTCGCACGCCGTCCACCACGAGCAGAACCCGGTTGGCTTCGAAGCCACGCAGCACGGGACTGACGCCGCCCTGCTGGCTCATTTGCAAGTGAACTTGCCCAGAACCTTCGAGCAAATCTCCGGTCGTCTCGACGGTCAAAACGGGCGATTTGGCCACCAAGCGATCGACCGACCGCAGGGCTGTGGTGGTCATGGCGCTCGCCGCAACGGCGTTGGAATGCACCACAACTTCCTCGATGGCCACGGTGCGCTGAGGCAGCTCGACGTTTTCAATCGCCCTTGGTCCGGGAATCACTTGGACCGTTTCGTAGCCCATGGACTGCACTTTCAAGGTGTCGTTCAACCCCCAGAGCGGCACGTGAACCACGCCGTGGACGTCCGCAACCGCGGCCGAACCCGTGTTCAAATTCAGCACCGTCGCAAACGGGACCGGGACGCCCCCGCTTGTCACGGTGACGCGGTTGGACGCCGCCGAGCGGGCCGACAAGGCCTTCACGCTGTCACTCGCAGGAGCGTCGGAAGGCTGCTGAGCTCGAGCCTCGCCTCCTGACCACGTGGACGACGTCCACAGGGCCAACAGCACAAGCACCCCAAGTCGGCTCAACTCACGCAAACAAGGCTTCCAACACATCGTAGCTTTTCAATTCTCGTGATTTTCCCAATTGCGCCTGAATGTACCGGTGGGCTCCAAGAACGAGTTCCTTTCGCCGCGCACGAGGCCATTCGAGGCGCTCCAACACCCCAAACTCCATGCCAAGAATCTCTCGCATCCCGCGCACCACCGAGGAATCCAGGGCCGTTTTGGGGGCGAGTTCCGGCGGCACGTAATCGCCGGTCGTGACGTCCAAGCGCACGTGGTCGCCGGGCGGAGGGGCCGGCATCATGCCCAGCGCCTGGACCAGTTCCGCCATGAATTTGACGTGGATCCACGCCACGCGGGGCTCGGACTCCAGCCACGTGGTGGCTTGCAGCGCCAGGTCGTGCACCTCCGATGCGGGCGCGCCTTCTTCGAGGCATCCCGAGAGCACCTCCGCCACGAAAAACCCGACCGCTGCGCGTTCAGGGGTCCGACGATACGCCAATTGAGGCGCGCATCGACGCCACTCCCGAGCGGTCCACAGCCCGTTGCCTTTTCCTTGGCGCAGGTCGGCCATTTCGAGGAGGGCCATGGGGTGCCACAGCGCTTTTTCTTTGGCCGCGTTGGCCACCCACAACGGCACCAAACCGTGGTCGCGGGTGAACAAACGGACCACCCGACTCCGGTCCCCGTAGGCCACGCCCCCCACCACCAAGGCGGGACGGTCAGACGGAGAAGAAGGGGAAGTTGCAGCCATGAATTCAAAAGTACAGGGGGAGGACGCGCAACATCCGTTCGAGTCAGCGGTTATCTTCACATCGCAACCTTGACGATGACACACGCTTCCTACTGCCCCGACCCGTTCAATTACCGTCGCAGAACTTCCCGTGAGGTGCGCATTGGCGTGCTTCCCTTGGGAGGAGACAACCCCATCCGGGTGCAATCGATGACCACCACCGACACCCTGGACGTGCCGGCCACCGTGGCGCAAAGCATCCGCATGATCGAAGCGGGGTGCGAATTGGTGCGGATCACAGCGCCGAGCAAGAAAGAGGCCGAGAGTTTGGGCGAAATCGCACGAGAATTGAGGGAGGCTGGACACACCGCACCCCTTGTGGCCGACATTCATTTCACGCCCAACGCCGCGGAAATCGCCGCCGACCACGTGGAAAAAGTCCGGGTCAACCCAGGGAACTACGCCGACAAGAAGCGCTTTGAAAACCTCGAGTACACGGACGAAACCTACGCCGAAGAACTCGACCGCATCCGCGAAAAGTTCACGCCTCTTGTACGCAAGTGCAAAGCCTTGGGTCGCGCCATGCGCATCGGAACCAACCACGGATCGCTGTCCGACCGCATCATGAGTCGGTACGGCGACACCCCCCTCGGGATGGTCGAAAGTGCGCTCGAATTTTTGCGGATTTGCGTGGACGAAGGCTACCTCGACGTGGTCGTCTCCATGAAGTCGTCCAACCCGCAAGTCATGGTGCAGGCCTACCGGCTTCTCGTGGCGCGCATGGACGACGAGGGAATGGCCTTTCCCCTTCATTTGGGCGTGACCGAGGCCGGCGACGGCGAGGACGGACGAATCAAGTCGGCGCTGGGGATCGGCACGCTGCTCGAGGACGGACTCGGCGACACCGTTCGGGTGAGCCTGACCGAAGAGCCGGAAGCGGAAATGCCGGTCGGCCGCATGCTCGTGGAACGGTACGCGAAGCGGGCCGGACACGCCCCTGTCGCGCCGGTTTCGAGCGACCTCGACCCGTTCAATTACCGACGTCGCGAAACGTGGGAAGTCGGCAACGTGGGCGCCAAGCACGTGCCGGTGGTCGTGCACACACTCCGAGACGCCGATCGGGATCCCGCGAGTTTGTTTGGGGCCGGGTACCGGTACAGCGTCCCGCTCGACAAATGGAACCTCAGCGACGCCGCGTGCGACGTGGTCTACGCGGGAGGGCGGCCTTTGGAGTTTGAGCTTCCTGGAACACTCAGCGTGCTCATGGACGCGGAGGCTTGGACGGCCTTGGAGCGCGTCCCCGCCCGACACGTTCCGCTTTGGAAGGCGTCCGCCGCATGGGAGCATTTGCCTGCCCCGAAACCGGGAGTCGTCCATTGGGTGTCCGTCAAGCGCTCGGACGTCGGACCTGCTTTGGCAGGTCGTGTGTCGGACGGCGCGGGCCAAATGCGTCGCGACGTGGTTTGGGTGGTCGAGACGGACAACCCGCACGCCATGGTGGATTTGCGCAC
>JBDQOS010000219.1:0-3792 GCA_040261075.1 Flavobacteriales bacterium | reverse complement strand
TCGGTTGTTCAGGCGCTTCTCCACGACGCGATTCAATGGAACCGAAGTGAGCCCTCTCCGCATTGGACGTTCCGTGTGGAGGCCAGGGCGGAAGGCGCAGTGCTTGTGTCGTCCCGCGGTGAGGCGCTCCAATGGGTGCATCATTTGCCCAAGGGAAGCACCTCCGACGATTTGCTTTATGCCATGGTCAATGCCGTGCACCGTTCTGGAGGTGACGTCAACGCTTCTCGTGTGATGTGGTCTGGAACGAGCGACATGACGGCCGGGTGGGACCGATTCTTGGCCGTTCATCCCGCCGAGAATCGGGCAGAAGACAAACTCCAGTCGTGGCGTCCGCTCCTTGAATCCATGAACGCATGCGGATAACAGGGGGAGAATGGCGCGGCCGACGATTGCCAGAGCTGAAGGGCTTCAAGGGACGTCCCACCACGGATTTTGGGCGGGAAGGCCTGTTCAATTTGCTGTCTTCTCGGGTCGATCTCGAGGGCGTGCACGTCCTGGATCTCTTCGCGGGAACGGGCATGGTTTCCATCGAATTTTTGAGCCGCGGCGCGGCTTCGGTCACGTCGGTTGAACTCGCGCCAAAGGCGTGCAGGTTCGCTGCAAGCCAAGCGGCCAACCTCGGCAGCGACGACCTGCATCCTGTGTGTGCGGACGTTTGGGGTTTTTTGAACAAGCCGCTCACCCAATTCGACGTGGTGTTCGCCGATCCTCCTTACGACATGCCCAAGCTCGAAACGTTGCCCGACGTGGTGCGCGAATCGGGGGTGGTGGCGCAAGGCGGCTGGTTCATCCTTGAACACGGCGAACGGATCGACGTCTCAGATCGTGCAGGCCACGTCTTGTCGCGCAAATACGGCCACGTCCATTTTAGTTTGTTTACCTTCGACTGAATGCGGATTGCTCTGTTCCCAGGGTCGTTTGACCCCGTTACCCGAGGCCACGAAAACGTGGTGCGGCGGGCTGTTCCCATGTTTGATGAAATCGTTGTCGCCGTCGGCCGACACGGGTCCAAGAAGGGCATGTTTTCCATTGAGGACCGCGTGGCGATGTTGAAGGCGACCTTCGCAGATTGCCCCTCGGTTCGCGTCGAAGCGTACGAAGGCCTGACTGCGGATTTTTGCAAGGAAACGGGTGCTCAGGTTCAATTGCGGGGAGTTCGGAACGCCGTGGATTTGAGCTACGAACAGACTTTGGCCCAAATGACGCGCGCCATGCATCCTGAATTGGACACCGTGGTCTTGCTCACGGACCCGGAATTCGCTCCCATCCATTCCACGGTGGTGCGCGACGTGCTTTCGCACGGAGGTGACGCCTCGCCGTTCGTGCCCGAGGCGATTCTGCCATTCCTCGCGCGTCCATGATTCTGCACCCCAAATTGACTCTGTGGACCTTGTTGGCCTTGACAGGAGTGACAGGGCTTCGTGGCCAATCCGATTTGGTCCTCCGTTGGCTGGACGACGAAGGGAAACCGGCTTGCGCATCGGCCGAGGCAGGCTACACGTTGCACGTCAGCAGCTGGGTGGACGGAGTGACCCAAACCCCAATTCAAGGCGCGGACCTGGTTGTGGACAGCACGGGCACATGCTCGTGGCCTGAGGTCGAATCGGGGATTTACACCCTGGAGGCGTTGCCATGGGCCTGGACCTTTGTGGTGGATGATCAGTTCGCTCCGAAGGACACGGTGACTTTGGTTTGGCCGTCGAACAAATTCAAACGGCTTCGTGGCAACGATGCGCCGGTTCACTACAGCCTTGGTCATCCAGGGACACAGCTTGACAGCTTGTCGGCATGGATGTCTCAAAGGCTTGATTCCTTGGATTTGGACCAACTCATGGCCAGTGGGGCGGTCGGCGGAGGGGTTGCGGCGACCGAGGCAGCGCGTGACAACTTGCGTGAAGCGCTTCTTCAGAGCGACTCGGTTCTTGCCACGTTCTTGACAGTGGAGGCTCATACGCTGTGGGGCGATTTGTTCGAGTCGAGGATTCGAGAATGGCGCATGAGCTTGGGAGCAACGGGAGAGGGAGAGGCGGCTGCGGCCTGGCTGTCCTCGAAGGATGCGCGCACGTGGGCTGGGAAATTGGCGAGTCCAGGGTGGTGTTCGTCTTGGGAATTGCAGCACGATTTGTGGTGGAATGCGCTGGAAGAAAACCGGAAGCCATGGCGGTCGTGGGTTGCCACGGGAGATGTGGACAGCTTGCGTGCTTCTTGCAATTGGTCTCTCGACGAGCTGCATTTGGCAATGTGGATGGGGCAGGGGCAGTCTTGGAGCCGTTGGGCCGAAGCCTGGTGGGAATTGCGGTGGAAAGACCAGTGCGAAGTCGCCGAGGTTCGCCGGCAATCGGACCAGGCACGTCGCCACCCCAAGAGCGCTCAGGCCTGGGGAGACGTCATGTGGATGATGCCCAACGGGGATCTCGAACCGGCTTGGGCTGGAGACGGCGACTGGCGAATTTGGTTGGTGACGCGGTCTGGCTCAGCCTCGGGCATGCGGGAACGCGCCATTTTGCGGTCTTGGATTCTCAATGAAGGGCCGAGGGACGTGTCTTGGGGCGTGTTGTCGGTGGATTCCAACGAGGAGGGGTGGGCGCAAACCCTGCGGGAACGTGAGTCCATTCAAGAGCGTGTTCATTGGGTGGGGCGGGACCCAAGTTGGTGGGATCGCCTTGACGTCTCACGCGTGCCCCAGGTCATAGTGGTTCGGCCCGACGGCGAAATCCAAACCCACCACGCATCCCTTCCGAGCGAAGGCCTGTTCGATGAATTGAAGCGCTGGAGGCTGACGGCGCGTTGATCGAACTGCACGTCCACGAGTCGTCGTGGGTTTCGCTCAAAGTAGTTCGTCCAAGACCGTTCGGATGCTTCCAAAAGTCTTGTTGAGCACCTCCTCTGGGAAGGGGGCAGTCAACCACGTGACGTCGGAAATGCCTTCAATGGATTGAGGGACTCCGCGGGTTTTGGTTCCTCGGTGGCGCATGGGGTACCAAAACGTGGTCTTCAGCAAGATGACCCCGTCCTGCTCGTAGGTGTGAAATGTGGTGAAGGCTTCGCCTGTGATTTCCAGGTCTGAAATCCCGGTTTCTTCTTCCACCTCCCGAACGGCGGCTTCTTCCAGGCTTTCACCCGACTCGAGCTTCCCTTTGGGCAAGTCCCATTTCCCGTTCCGTTGAATCCAAAGCACGTGACCGTCCTCGTCCTGAACCACCCCTCCTGCGGCAGCCAGTTCCTGGTAGCCAGAACAGAAGGTCATCCACACGTGGTCCAGGTCCCGGGCATAAATCGTCACGTTGTCCAATCTGGGACTGCGTTTCAGCATGGTCGGGAGTTCGCGAAGCATCCGTTCTGTTGGGTCAAGCAACTGCAGCTCACTTTCGTACAGGACGACGTTTTCCTCGTTGAAATCTTCGAGGAACGGCCGGAATTTCACCCGGCGGTTCAGCATGAATACATCGTAACTTTGCGGCATGACCCTTGCGTCCGAACAACGCCGAAAGGTAGCGGAATTCCTGCTGCGCATCAAAGCCATCCAATTGCGACCTGCAGATCCATTTACCTGGGCAAGCGGTCGATTTTCTCCCATTTATTGCGACAACCGCAAGATTCTGTCTCACCCTGCGGTCCGAACGTTTGTTCGGCAGCTGACAAGCGAGCTTGTGGTGGAGCGGTTTGGCAAACCGGACGGCATTGCAGGTGTGGCGACGGGGGGCATTGCCTTGGGCGCCCTTGTGGCGCAAGAAATGGGGCTCCCGTTTTGTTACGTGCGCAGCTCGGCAAAAGCGCACGGCACAGGAC
>JBDQOS010000218.1:0-6987 GCA_040261075.1 Flavobacteriales bacterium | reverse complement strand
GCGCCCTCGACGTCATGGACGAGTTCAAACTCATGCGCCTGCCTGTCGTGGAAGAAGACGTGTACAAAGGCACGGTTTCTGAGGAGACCTTGCTCGAGCTTGACCCTTCGGCGCTTGTTGCCGAGGCGCCCTTCGCCCAGGACGCCGTGGCGATGGACTTGCACCTCTACGACGTCGTGGCGCGGATGGGCTGGGCCGACGTGGACGTCTTGCCCGTGGTGCACGAAGGGTTGTACCGAGGGTCGGTGGACCGGGCGTCGGTGATGCGCTTTTTGGCCAAACGAGCAGGCTGGGGTTTTCCCGGCAGCACGCTGGTGCTCGAAGTGCTGCCCAAAGACCTGAGCCCGGCAGAATTGGTGCGGATTGTGGAGGCCGACGGCGCCCAAATCACCAGCTTCAACGTCGCCCCCGTGGACGACAGCGAATTTTTGGAGGTGACCTTCAAGGTGAACACGGAAGAAATTGAATCGCTGTTGTCAACCCTCCGACGCCACGAATACACAGTGCAGAGTTTTTACAATGCGCCGGAACTGGAAGACGAAATGCGCGCGCGGTTTGATGCGTTCATGCGTTACCTCGAACCCTAACCCCTGAATCATGCGCCTTGCTTTGTTTGGAAAAGCGGTCTCGCCCGAGGATGCGGAAGCCCTGAGGCAAGCCCTTGATCGGGTCCTGACCCTTGACGCCGCCGCGTGGATCCACCAGCCGTACATGAGCGAACTGAGCGACCACATGGAGCTCCCGCACGGCCTTCAGCCTTACGAAGGGGAGGTTCCGGAGGGGGTGGACGTGTTGTTGGCGTTTGGCGGAGACGGCACCGTGCTTGAAGCGGCGACCATGGTCCGTTCCGGGGCGGTTCCGATTCTCGGCGTCAACACGGGAAGGCTCGGATTTTTGAGCAACGTCAGCATGGAGGCCTTCGATTTGGCGATGGACGCCTTGGTGGCAGGAACGACATGGGAAGAGGAGCGCGCGCTGTTGCACGTGTCCGTGGACGGGTTGAACCTCGGTCCGTTTCCGTACGCGCTCAACGAGGTGGTGATTCACAAGCGTGACACGGCCAGCATGGTGGTCGTGGACGTGCACAGGGACGACACCTTCGTCAACACCTACTGGGCCGATGGACTGCTGGTGAGCACCCCCACCGGTTCCACTGCCTACAGTTTGAGCGCGGGAGGGCCCAGTGTGTTGCCCGGGTCGGAAGTGGTTGTCGTGACGCCGGTGGCGCCGCACAACCTCAACGACCGACCCCTGGTCGTGCCGTTAAATGGCGAAATCACGTTGGTCGCTGGAGGCCGCGACGCCCTGTTTTTGTTGAGCATGGACAGCCGATCGTTCCCTTTGGAGCCCGGTCAGGAAGTGCGCATTCGCCCTGCCGATTTCCGGGTGAGGTTGATCAACTTGGAACACCAAGACTTTTTTTCCACGGTTCGACAAAAAATGCATTGGGGACTTGACCCTCGCGAGCGCTGATTTCAGGGCAATCCCGCGTAATTTCGTGCGTTGAACACCTCGATGGCTTTTTTAATTCACATCCCTGGTTGGACCCGACACTTCGTGTGGCTGTCCCTCCTGGCCTTCGTTGCCACGGACGGCACGGCACAGCGCAACCGTCGCGGGGCAAGCAAGGAGCTGGGGTACCAACTCGGAGCCATGTGGTACACGGGCGACCTGAATCCCGGCAACATGTTCCGCGGGGTGAGTCACCTCGCGCAAGGGGGCTATTACCGGCACAACCTCAACACGCGTATCTCGTTTCGAGGTCAGTTCATGCAGGGCAAAATCGAAGCGTGGGATGCAGATCATCCCAACCCTTGGCAGCAAAACCGAAACCTGCATTTCCGAAACCAAATCAACGAATACGCCCTCCTGACCGAGTTGAATTTCCGAGACCACGCGGTCGGGAACCCCAAGCGTACGATGGTGCCCTTCTTGTTCGCGGGGCTTGCGGTGTACACCCACGATCCGGAAGGTCAAGACGTCTACGGCAACTGGCAACCTCTCCAACCCATGGGGACGGAGGGTCAAGGGTGGTTTCAAGACGTTGAGAATTACTTGCCCTGGGGCTTGGCCGTGCCCTACGGCTTGGGATGGAAGGGGAATTTGGGTTCGGGGATGTCGTTCCAGTTCGAATGGGGCGCGCGCAAAACCTGGACCGATTACCTCGACGACGTCAGCACAGTGTACATGAACCCTTCGTTGTTGCGCGAAGCGCGAGGCCAAATCGCCGTGCAATTCGCGGACCGAAGCCTTGACGAATTGCCGGAGGGTCAGTCGCTGGCAGAGTTGCAACGAGGCGATCCTGGACGCAACGACCGGTACGGTTATTTTTTGTTCTCTTTGGGTTTTCGCGTCAGCAAAAAGGCCACAACTTGCTGGGAGCAATGACGACGCCGAGTTCGCCCCCCAACGAAGCACGTGACCGAGCCCTGCGGGCAGCGGGAATCGACCCCAATCGCGTGCCGGAGCACGTCGCTGTGATCATGGACGGCAACGGCCGCTGGGCCAAACGTCGGGGCGAGGAACGGGTCTTCGGGCACGCCCACGGGGTGGAATCGGTTCGAGCCACGGTCGAGGCGGCGCTGGAAGGCGGCGTTCGTTACCTCACGTTGTACGCCTTCAGCACGGAAAATTGGAACCGCCCGAAAGACGAAGTGGATGCCCTGATGGACTTGCTGGTGAAGACGTTGGTTCAAGAGGCGATGGAGTTGGGAAGCAAAGGCGTGCGACTCCGGGCCATTGGGGACGTGACGAGCCTTCCTGAGGCGTGTCAAGCGGAGTTGGAGCGCGTGAAAACAGGTCCCGAAGGGGAGGTGCACCTCGATTTGGTCTTGGCGTTGAGCTACAGCGCCAAATGGGAGATGGTGGAAGCCATTCGCAGCATGATGGCAGACGGCCTCGCGCCGGAGGAGATTTTGCCGTCGACCATCGACAAGTACCTCCAGACCGCCGACCTGCCCGACCCCGAGCTGATGATTCGAACCTCCGGAGAACACCGCATCAGCAACTTCATGTTGTGGCAGCTCGCCTACGCGGAGTTTCACTTCACGTCGGTGCTTTGGCCGGACTTCCGGAAGGAGCACTTTTTTGACGCCATACGAGATTTTCAACATCGGGAGCGCCGGTTTGGCGCCCTCCCCCAAGGCAAGCAAAGTTGATGAGAGGACTGGGAATTGCGGCCGTGTTGGGTTGCTGGTTGGCCGTGTTGGCTCCTGCGTTGCAAGCGCAAGAGGAGCTGATTGATTTGTCCTTGACAAGCACCTACAAGGTGGCTGGACTGACGGTGCTGGGGGCGGAACACACGGACGTGCAAGCCATCAAATTGTTCAGTTCCCTCCAAGTCGGCCAGGAAATTGACATTCCGGGCGACGCCTTGAAGCGGGCCATCACGGCGCTTTGGGCCCAGGACTTGTTTTCCGACATCCAAATCGAGGTGGCGGAAGTGCGCGGGCGCGACGCCTACCTCGTCATTCGGGTGCAGGAATTGCCCCGCCTTACACGCTACAGCATTGCGGGCGTCAACCGCTCAGAACAGGAAACCGTCAAGGGCAAGATTGACTTGCTGACCGGCCGGATCCTCGACGAGAACGTCAAGGCAGTCGCCTCCAAGCGCATTCGCGATCACTACGTGGACAAAGGTTTCCTGGACGTGGCCATCGCCATGGACCAACAGCCCGACACCCTTTTTGCGAACGGAACCAAGCTTCGAATCACCGTCGACAAGGGGGAGAAGGTGAAAATTGACCGAATCGCATTTCACGGCGTCGAAGCCTTGGAGCCCGAGGTGCTGGCACGAAAAATGAAAGAGACCAAGGAGCGTCGGTGGTGGCGGTTCTACAAGGCCTCGAAGTACCTTGAAAACGCCTTTGAAACGGACCTCGACAAGGTGGTGGACCACTACCACGCCGAAGGCTACCGCAACGCACGTGTGCTGCGCGACAGCTTGAGCCGCAACACAGAAGGTGAGGTGGTGTTGGACGTTTGGGTGGAAGAGGGCAACCCGTTCTATTTCGGCGACATCACCTTCACGGGCAACACCAAATACCGCACGACCCAGCTCGACAGCTTGCTGGACATCCAACGCGGCGAAGTGTTCAGCCTGTCGCGGCTTGAAACGCGGGTGTTCATGGACCCGAAAGGGATGGATTTGAGTTCACTCTACCAAGACGACGGTTACCTCACGTTCAATGCGCGCCCCCTCGAGAAGCGGGTGGTGGGGGACACCATTGACATCGAGATTCGGATGATGGAAGGCCAACAATTCCGCATCGGCCGCGTCAAGGTTCAAGGCAACAGCAAGACCAACGACCACGTGGTGTACCGCGAGATTCGAACGCGACCAGGGGACTTGTTCAGCCGCACGGACATCATCCGGACCCAACGCGAATTGTCGCAACTGGGGTACTTCAATCCGGAGGCCTTCGGGGTCAACCCCATTCAGCACCCGGAAGACGGAACCGTGGACATTGAGTACACGGTGGAGGAAAAGCCGTCAGACCAAATCGAGCTCAGCGGCGGTTGGGGTGGGGGCCGAATCGTCGGCACGCTCGGCGTCAGCTTCACCAACTTCGCCGCGTCGAAGATGTTCAAGAAGGGCACGTGGCGCCCGATCCCCACGGGAGACGGGCAGCGCCTCTCCCTTCGTGCGCAATCCAACGGACTGTTCTTCCAGAGCTACAACTTCAGCTTCACGGAGCCTTGGTTGGGAGGAAAGAAGCCCAACTCATTGAGCTTCAGTGTGTGGAGGTCCATCCAAAGCAACGGCCAGCCCAAGAGAATCGACGGAGTGGTGAACGAAGGGCGGCAATCCCTGGAGATCACGGGGGCTCAAGTGGGGCTTGGTCAGCGCTGGAAAAAGCCGGACGATTGGTTCGTGTTTCAAGCGGCACTTTCGTACCAGCACTTCAACTTGAACGAGTTTGGTTCCTTCTTCAGCTTTTCGAACGGCCGCGCGAACAACCTCGCGTTGACGGCCGTGGTGGGCCGAAACTCAGTAAGCGACCCGATTTTCCCGGTTTGGGGCTCCAACATTGAAGTCAGCGTCAAGGCGACTCCGCCCTACAGCGCGTTCCGCCCCGACGGCTTTTACACCAACGAGGACGGAAGCCCCGTCGACGACCAAACCCGCTTCCGTTGGGTCGAGTACCACAAGTGGAAGGTCAAGGCTGAATGGTACACGCCCTTGACGCAGAGTGGCGGTGAAAATCCCAAGAGCCTGGTGCTGCGCACGGCCGCGGGCGTGGGCCTCATTGGTGCGTACAACCGTCGGGCTGGGCTCAGCCCGTTCGAGCGGTTTTACCTCGGCGGGGTGTTTTTGAGTGGCTTCGTGCTTGACGGACGGGAAATCCTGAACCTGCGTGGGTACGACGACCTGAGTTTGACGGCTCCCGACCGCAACACCGGTGCCCCGGTAGTCGCCAAATACAGCGCCGAACTGCGCTACCCACTCAGCACCAACCCCAGTGCGACCATTTACACCCTCGCTTTTTTGGAGGGGGGGAATACTTGGGAGGACCCGCGTGCGTTCAATCCATTCCAGGTCTACCGTTCGGCCGGGGTGGGCTTGCGCATCTTCCTGCCGATGTTTGGCCTGCTGGGACTTGATTACGGATGGAGGCTGGACGATCTGCCTGCCGTGCCCAACATGGCGCGCGGGCAATTCCACTTCTCCATTGGCATGAACATGGGCGAACTTTGACGGACGGCGAGTTTGGCCCCAAATTTGACAAGACAACCTCATGACTTTTCTTCCTCACACCTTGACTCAGGCGACGTCCAAGTGGACGCTTCTGGCCGTGTTGGGCCTGACGGCGCTTTCGAGCCAAGCCCAAAAATTCGCCTACATCGACTCCGAATACGTGTTGTTGCACATGCCGGAGTACGCCACCGCCCAAACCGAGTTGAACAACTACGCCATCCAGTGGCAGGCGGACATTGAGGCCAAGCTCGAAGCCGCCGACCGACTCGAGGTGGCGTACCGCGCAGAGCGCGTGTTGCTCACGGCCGAGATGCGCGTCAAGCGCGAAGACGAAATCGCCAAGAAGCGCGCGGAAGCGAAGGAGATGCAGAAGCAGAAGTTTGGGGTGGAAGGCGAACTTTTTCAGAAGCGCCAAGAGCTCATCGAACCCGTGCAACAGCAGATCTTTGAATCGCTCAAGGACATCGCGTCGGGCAGCGGGTACATGGTCATCTTCGACAAGAGCAACCAGAGCAACATGCTCTACACCAACCCCAAATACGACATCTCCGACCGCCTCATCAAGAAGCTCGGTTACGTCCCTGGGGAAACCGTGGCGCCCGAAGGCGGCAAGGACGGTGGCAAGGGTGGCGACAGCCTGATGGACAAGGGACGCGACGCCGTCAACGGCGCACGGGACGGTGCGCAGGATCGTTTGAACGGCGCAACGCGCGGAGCCGGCGGCAGCATGACCCCCAGATCCGGCGGCAAGAATTGAACAAACTTCCCGGGCTTTTCCCCGCGGCGAAGTCTGCAGGGCGCCCCTGAGCGAACTTTCCCCACCTGAACACGAACATCATGAAACATTTCCTTCTCCTCGCCTTGGCTCTCTCTGTCGGATTGACGGACGCCGTGGCCCAAAAATTCGGCCACCTCGACGCGCAAGAAATCCTCTTGACCTTGCCAGAACGTGCCGAGGCTCAGGCTTCGATTGAAGCCGCGGCCGCGGAATACGAAAGCGAAGTCACGCGCATGCAAACAGAGCTCGAAACCAAGTTTGCAGACTACCAAGCGAAAGCGGCCACGTGGCCCGACGCCATTCGCCAACAAAAGGAGCGCGAGTTGCAGCAGCTCGACGCGGGATTGCAGGAGTTTGGGATGACCATTCAAAACGACCTCGCCCAAATGGAGCAGCAGCTCCTCGCCCCCATGGTGGAGCGCGTTCGCAAAGCCATCGAGGACGTAGGCAAGGAGCAAGGCTTCACGTACATTTTTGATTCCAGCACGGGCGTGACCCTGTACAACGGGGG
>JBDQOS010000012.1:0-2552 GCA_040261075.1 Flavobacteriales bacterium | reverse complement strand
GGGTACACCTGCGAGGGTGGAGCCCAAATCGAAGTGGCCATCGTGGTGGCAGCGAACGGCTCGGTCCTCGAAGCTTCGCTCGCCTCGGGCGACCCGGAAAGTTGCTTTGGGGCAGCCGCGCTGCGCAGCGCCCGTCGCGCCCGTTTCAACGCTTCGTCCGACGCACCCAAGCGGCAGGAAGGTCGCTTGACCTACGTCTTCGTCGCCCAGTAAGCGAGGCAGTTTTTTCGCGCTCAGGCGCGGTCGATGTAATCTTGGAGGTAGCGGTATTTGGGAGCAAGCTCCCCGCTTAACGTGGTCTCTGTCGCGTTCGTGAGCATGTTGTCCCGATCGCCGCCGACCAAGAGCGGCAACACATGCGCCAACAACTCCTTCCCAAACCCGTGGCTCGCGTCACGTGGCAATTCGCACGGGAGGTTGTCGACCGCCATGACGGTGATGCCTTGCGGGGCGTTGAACGCGCATTCGCTTTCGGCAATGGGGTCGTAGCCGTAGAGCGGGTCGGCGATGGTGCTCGGGCGAATCGTGCAGGCCACCGGACCGTCGATGTCGCAGCTGACGTCCGCCACCACCTTCACGCGCCACGATTCTTGCTTCATGTCTTCGCGGGTGAACAGGAACGGCGAACCCTCGGCCCAGTAATGTCCTGCGATGTACAAGTCGGCCACCTCGGCGTAGTTCATGAACGTGCTCTTGAACTCCGTGGGGTCGGAGATGAAATCGTTCATGTCGAATGCCTTGCCATCCCGTCGAGCGTTGTATTGTTCCACGTCGAGGCGCGTGAAGACGGCCTCGTTGAAGTCCTCTTTCAAAAACGCGTCGGCGTGGACCTCGCGAAGCCCCAGGGCCGTGAGCAATTCGTGGGCTCCCATTCCCACGCGGCCTCCGCCCGTGAGCACAATTTTCATATCGGAAGGCAAGTCGACGGCTTTGGCTCGACCGACCATGTCCTTCATGTCTTCACATTCGATGGCTTTCGGGAGATTGAAGGAACGGTGCCGAAGACCCCACGCCCGAAGGGCACTGTACGCCCCGACGATGCCGGCCCACCGACCAAACCCAATGACCCGCTTGCCACTCGCGCGCTTGATCAGCTCGTAGTCGATCAGACGGATGCGCTTGTCTACGACCGTACGCAGGAGTTTGGCGTTGTAGGGCTGCAGCTTGTAGGTGTGGCTGAAAAACAGGTACGTCGTGTCCGGAATCAACTCGTCCAAGGGCACTTCCTTCACGCCGAGAAGCACGTTGCAACCCGCATCCACCAACGTGTCGACCACCTCAACACCTTCTTCACGGTATTCGTCGTCTGTGATTCGGCGCACTTCGCTCGCTTCCACCACCAGCTCGACCTCAGGGTAAAGCCGCTTCAATTCCGCACATTGAGCAGGGGTGAGGGGCACCCGCTGGTCCGGCGGCACTTTGCCTTCGCGCACAACGCCAATCTTCATAAGACCAAATGTAAACGAACTCCCCCCGAGCCCGATGAACCTGCGTCACACATCTTGCCCACGATGCGGTGTTGACGTAGATTTGACGTTCGCTCTTTGGGGCGGGTGTTCTTTGAATTTTGGGGCCGATTTTGGATTTGACAGCAAGATGACCAAATCGGGGAAGCATGTCGAGCTCTTGGAGATGTCGCTCGTTAATCTCAAATCTTCAGTCAGAAATGACAACACTTCCTACGCGCTCGCGGCTTAATCGACTCAGTCGATTCGCCTAATTCCAGTCACCATGTGACGGAACGAGCTATCCAGTGGCGACGTACGGACCCTTTCGTCGTCACAACGGGTATCAGGTAAATGGGACTAGCTAAGGGTGTGTCCGACGCCCGGCGCGAAACTTACTGGACTACGCTGTTTGGTGGGCTGCTCGTGGTCAGCCTTCAGCCGACAATCAATCGCGAGATAAACATGTAGAAACTCCGGTGTGGCCTTGTTTGGACGGGGGTTCGACTCCCCCCGGCTCCACCAGAATGATGTGCAAAACTTCGCCCGCTTCCTCAATGGTTGCGGGCTTTTTTGTGCCTAATTTTGCAGGAAAGACAGGCCATGTGAGCATTTTGTGACTCCCATTGTTTCCAGTCTTTTCCAATGAGAGCAAGTCTGAAATAGGTGACACAATAGGTGACATCGCAAATCAAAATAGGTGACATGAAAACATCCATTCTTTTGAAGCGCAGAGCAAAGTATCCTGGCAGAGGAAATGTCATGATCCGGATCAACTGGGGTGCACAGAGGTTTGAAGCTCCAACAGGGCACAGCATAGATGTCAAGCATTGGGATGACAAGGCAAAGCATGTGAAGCTGCTCAGGGGCAACCAGGATCTGCGGGATATCTATGCAGACATCACCAGGCAGCAAGCTGACCTGGAGCGGGAATGGAACAGGCTCCATCACATCAAGAAGGATGCCTTCACTGCAGCTGAATTCAAGAGCTACCTGGCAGGGGATCTGGATCCACACCAGGGCACCCAGATGGACTTCCTTCCCTGGGTCACCAAGTTTGTCAATGAGTTTGACAAGACAGCGCTGCCAGGGCAAAGCAAGACAGGC
>JBDQOS010000217.1:0-5359 GCA_040261075.1 Flavobacteriales bacterium | reverse complement strand
TCCTGCGCGTTGTCCCAAGCAGCCCAGCCCGCGTACCCCATCCCGCCCCAAACGACAGGCACCTTCCAAACTTGATGGTTCATGATTTGGCCGGACCCAGGAAGGCAGGCTGCCCAAACCGTCGTGGTCTTGACGCGCCGCGCCGTGGAATCTTGCGCAGTGGGGGCGGTTGGCATCGCGGCTTGGGCAGCGGCTTGAAACGCGCTTCCCATCAGGAAGATCAGCAGCCCCGAGATGCGCAGCCAATTCATCGAAACGAAATCAGTCGACCCCCAATTTCACCAACACGGCTTCGAGTTCCTCTGCAGAGCGGTACTTCAAAGTCAGTTGGCCTCCACCTTGGGGATTGCGCTTGAGCGAAAGCTTGGCGTGGGTTCCACTCAACTTCAATCGGAGCGTGTCGAGCGCTTGGATTTCATCTTCGCTCAATTCGGTCGCAGCTCGAACGACGTTGGTGGGGGCTTGGAGCCCCCCTTGTTTCACCCACCGCTCCAATTCACGCACGCTGACCGCGTGGGCGACCGCCTTTTCCGCAAGGGCAACCTGTGTGAACGGCGCGTCCATTCCTTTCACGCCAGCCAAGGCCTTGGCGTGCCCCAAGCTTAGCGCTCCGGACCGGAGCATGTCCTGAATGCGGACGGGCAATTCGAGCATCCGGAGGTAGTTCGCCACGGACGACCGTGCCATTCCAACGCGGGAGGCGAGCACGTCTTGGGTCATCCCGCATTCTTCCATCAAATGTTGGAACGACATGCTGACCTCCAAGGGGTTGAGGTCTTGGCGTTGGATGTTTTCCACCAGCGCCATTTCAAGCAACGCACGATCGTCCGCTTCGCGCACGTAGGCAGGCAATTCCGTCAGTCCGACCCGTTGTGCAGCTCGAAAACGCCGTTCGCCAGAGATGATTTGGAACTTGGAAGCCCTGACCTTGCGCAACGTGATGGGCTGGATGATGCCATGGGCTTCGATGCTTTCCGCAAGTTCTCGAAGCCCATGCTCGTCAAATTCCCTTCGCGGTTGGTTGGGGTTGGCTTCGATGTCCGCGACGGCGACGTGTTTGACCGCGTTGACTTGGCCGACGGCGTCGCGAGAGGCGGTCGCCGCTGCGTTGGACTCCGCAGGAAAGCCGCGAACGTCGTCCGGATGCGGTTTTGGAGGCTGGCTGGGTGCACCACCGAGGAGCGCATCCAAGCCACGTCCGAGGCCTCTCTGTTTGGTCATGACTGAAGGTATTTGTCCTCCGTCCGGATGTGGGTCATGTTGTTCTTCTGCAGCAACTCACGCGCGAGGTTCAAGTAGTTGATGGACCCTTTGCAAGTCGCGTCGTGCAGGATGATGCTTTCGCCGTGGCTTGGGGCTTCGCCCAATCGCGTGTTCCGGTGTATGACCGTCTGCAACACCAAATCTTGGAAGTGAGTCCGCACCTCCTCGACGACTTGGTTCGCCAGGCGCAACCGCGTGTCGTACATCGTAAGCAGGATGCCCTCCACTTCGAGCGAAGGGTTGAGTTGATTCTGCACAATTTTCACGGTGTTCAACAACTTGCCCAAACCTTCAAGCGCGAAGTATTCGCACTGCACGGGAATCATCACGCTGTCGGCAGCGGTCAGGGCATTCAAAGTCAGCAATCCCAAAGAAGGGGAGCAGTCCAGGACAATGAAATCGTAATCGTCGCGCACCTCCTCCAGCGCCGTCCGAAGTTTTCGTTCGCGTTGCTCCGCGTGCACGAGCTCGATTTCCGCGCCCACCAGGTCCAGGTTGGTCGGGAGGATGTCCAGGTTGGGGGAAGAGGAGGGGACAATGGCTTCGCGAATGGAAGTTTCGCCAAGAATCACTTCGTAGCTCCCGCGAACGACTGTGCGGGGTTCAATCCCGACTCCACTCGACGCGTTGGCTTGGGGGTCCAGGTCGACCAACAAGGTTTTGAATTCCAACGCGCCCAAGCAGGCGCCCACGTTGATGGCTGTGGTGGTTTTTCCTACGCCACCTTTCTGGTTGGCAACGGCGATGATTTTGCCCATGTTTGCTGCTGTTTCCGCGTTTGAACGAAGGTACAGCGCACAGGGGTCGAAGGGAGAGCGAGTTGTTCACACTCGCCCTGCCGTTTATCAAAGAATCAGAGGTCGTCGAAGGCGATGTCGTCGTCGTTGGACGAAGCTTCTTCCGTGGCGGCATCGGGTTGATCCTCGTTCTCTTGGACCTCGTTCTCTTGTGCCGCTCGCTCCGCCATGGGGTCGCGGAAATCGCCCGTCTCCATCAATTCTGCAATCTTGTCTACGGCGTCGAGGAATCCCTCTTCGAACTTCTCAAAGTCCTCGCGGTAAAGGAAAATTTTGTGCTTGGAGTAGCTTACGTTGCCGTGGTCGTCAAACCGCCGCTTGCTCTCCGTGATGGTCATATACAAATCCTTCCCTCGCGTGGCCTTGACATCAAAAAAGTAAGTCCGCTTTCCCGCCCGCACAGGCCGGGAGTACAATTCGTCTTGGTTCTCGTAGCTCGACATGGTGCAATTATCGTGGCCCTCAAGGTAGGCAAATTCTTGCCAAACCGCGTTACCGCGCCAAATGCAGGTGCCCTTCCGCCACCCGGGGATACCCGATTTGGTCGACGTACACCGCGCGGTAGAGGTAGACCCCGTTGGGGCAGTAGTGTTGACCGTCTGCACCTTTCTGACCCAACCAAGGTTCCTGTGGGTCGTCCGTTTCAAACACGATTTCGCCCCAACGGTTGGTGATGCGAATCGAATAGCTTGAGACCCCGCGAACGACGGGCAGCCAAACGTCATTCAAACCGTCGCCGTCTGGCGTAAAGGCGCTGGGCGCGTAAAACACGGAACCGCTCACACTGACCTGACCTTCTGCCGTGTTGGCGCATCCAAATTCGTTGACCACGGTTTGGGTGACCGTGAAGGTGCCGCCGTCCGAGTAGGTGTACTGTACGTTGCATCCTTCCAGCCCTTCGCCGTCTCCGAAGCTGTAGTAGCAGTCGACGTTTTGGTCTCCCAGGTACTCCACCCAAACCACGGGGTCCAAGATGTCGACCTCGTTGGGAGTGATGTCCATGCCGGCCATGGGGATCGGCAGAATTTCCACGGCTTGTGGGGCATCCATCTGCAGGGAACGGACGCAATAGCCTCCCGTCTGCATTTCGAGCGTGATGGGGTACAAGCCAGGTGAGACGTACATGTGGCTGGTGTTGGGGGCGTTGGAGGTTGTGCCGTCCCCGAAGTTCCACGTGTACGTTGTGGGGGTTTCCGTAGTGCTGAGGTTGTTGAAGCTCACGGAATGTGGGGGACACCCGTTCCAAGGTCCAGCTGAAAAGTTGATGGTAGGTTCCGCAATTGCGGTCACAGGGGCGGTGTACGATTGAACGCACCCTGTCAGCCCAGGCACGCTCGCGGTCAACGTCACGTCGTACGTGCCCGGCTCCGCGTACATCAACCCCAAAACGCTTTCGGCGTTGACGCTTTCGTAGACCGTTGCCCCGCCGAAATCCCATTCGTACACCGTGTTCTCGTCGCTTGAGGCAGCGCCCGTCATGGTGAAGAAATGGTCCTCAAAGCAATCCGGCGTCGGCACGTCAAACTCCGGTTCGAGCAAGAATTGGATTTCGACAGTCGCCGTAGCCAAGTCTGGGCAAGCGAAGTCTGCCCCTGCCGTGAGGGTCACGACGTACACCCCCGTGTCTGCATACGTGTAAGTTGGGTTGGGGTCGGTGCTTGTGCCGGAAGGAATGCCGCCCTGCCCGTCCCCAAAGTCCCAAACGTACGCCTGCGCGTTGCTTGAGAGGTTGGCGAAGTCGAAGGTCAGGCCTGTGCAAAACTGGTACTGATCCTCCACTGCCGCGACCGGATCGGGGGGTGCGGTCCAAGCAAAATCGGCGTCGGACGTGCAGCCGTGGTTGTTCACGGTGACGGTCACATCCCACGTCTCGGCGTTGCCGAAGGAAATTCCGCCAGGGTTGGGGATGTTGGCAAGGGCAGGAGTTCCCGCCCCAAAATCCCAAAGCACGGTGGCAAATTCGTCGAGGTTTCCTTCGACCGCGAAGTCGAAGACCTCGACGCCGTCGTCGCAATCGAAGCCGTCCACCACAATCTGCGGTTCAAGGGGTTGGTACACCTGGTACAAGGCCTCCGAGGTGTCCGCGCAAGGCCACCCGGGATTGACGACAAGGGACACGATGAAATCTCCAGGAAAAGGCCACGTGTACGTGGGTTCAAATTCGGTGCTGACGTCCGTTGTCATTCCTGGAACCCCAAAGTCCCACGCGTAGCTCGATCCGTTGACTGAGTTGTTGTCGAGTGTGATGGTTTCTCCGATGCAGAGCTGCGCTGCGGTTTGGTCTGCGACCACCGACTGAATGTTGGGGTCGCAAAGCGTCACGTTGAATTGAAAGTCCCTCGTGGTTGTGCTCAAAAGCACCCCGTCGCGGTATTCGGAGACGCAGATGCCAATGGCGTATTGGCCCGGTTGTGTCGGCATGCCTGTGATGATTCCCGTCGACGCGTCGATGGCCATGGCTGGGTTCGACGTGATGGGGTAGGTGGCGCTGAACCCGGGCATGTATTCCACCTCTTGGTACGGAGGCGTTGCCGGCGGATTGGGAACAGGGCTGTTCAGGTTGCCGTTGCCGGTTCCTCCACCGTCCAAGGGAGCACAAAACGAGTACACCAAATCGTCGCCGTCCGGATCCACCGCAGTGTGGTTCCAAACGAAGTCGAAGTTGGCGCAGACCGCGACAGGCGGAAGTTCCTGGAACACGGGAGAACTGTTGACATGCAATCCTGGCCCCTGGTTGGTGCCGGGCACGTGGGTCACCAAGGTGGCCCCGGGATTCTCCGTGCCGCCAAAGTTTTGAAGGTTGGTGATGGACGGGTTTCGGCAACAACGTTGCCAAACGAGGTCCCACCCGTAGTTGGTGGGGGGCAACGTCACTTGGGCGGAGTAAATCGCCTGTTCAATGCACAATTCGGGGGGAGGCGTTCCGCAAGGGTTGCCCAAGGAAACAGGCACGTTGCTGACGTTGGAAAACGTCAGTGGAATGGTGAGGACGTCGTTGTTGTTGATGTCTCCCGTGCCGTCCCACATTCCGATGTACACCTGATCGTCGAAGCCCGTTCCCAGGGTGTTTGCCGGCCCGCAGTCGCGGTACACTTTGAGCGTCACGAGGTATTGACTTCCTCCGAGGTGCGTGTAGAAGATTTCGCCACCCACGAGGTGTGTGGCGTTCGCTGCGCCGGCGAGGAGCAGGAAAAAGCCCAGCGCACAAATGCGCCGCAAGAACGGTTTTTTGGAATCGTTCGGTTTCAAAAGCAGGGTTGCCAACACGTCAAAAGTACGTGCGCACACAGGTTAACGTT
>JBDQOS010000216.1:0-4417 GCA_040261075.1 Flavobacteriales bacterium | reverse complement strand
CTACACGAGCACGGCTGGCGGTGCACAGGTTTGGTGGATCAGCCAATGGGAGGCCGGAGTCACGGAGCCCGGGTCTTCCGGTTCTCCGCTGTTTGACCAAAACCATCGAATCATCGGACAGCTCTACGGCGGTGCGGCGGCTTGTTCAGGAACAGTCAACAACGGTGCTTACGATTACTACGGACGTTTCGACGTCAGTTGGGGCCTTGGCGTCAGTCAATACCTTGATCCACTCGGAACGGGGACCCAAGTTCTCGACGGCTACCCAACGGGATTCAATCCGGACAACGGTTGCACGGATCCGACGGCTTGCAACTACAGTCCCGAGGCCATTTACGACGACGGCAGCTGCACCACGAATGACGATTGTGGGGTGTGCGGCGGTGACAACAGCACGTGCGGCGGATGCACCAACCCTGGGGCGTGCAATTTCGATCCTTCCGCAGTGGTCGACGACGGATCATGTGTCCTGAACGGCGTGAATTTGACCTTCACGTTGCTGACGGACAACTACCCTGCAGAGACCACCTGGAACATTGCCAACGACGCAGGCGACGTCGTCATGGAAGGAGGCCCCTATTCCGGCCAACAAACCACGTACACCGCAACTGAATGCGTCGCCTCAGGCTGCTACACCCTCACCGTCAATGACAGTTACGGGGACGGCATTCAATACGGCGGCGTCGTTGGAAATTACGAGCTCGTGGACGGCGACGGAAACGTGTTGGCCCAGGTGGTCTCCGGTGGGAACTTTGGGTCTCAAGCCACCCACAACTTCTGCGTGGAGGCCGGTGGACCGGACGTTCCAGGATGCACGGAGGCCTCTGCGTGCAACTACGACCCAACCGCAACCACCAACGACGGCAGTTGCACGTACAGCCAACCTTACTTCCTCGACAGCGACAACGACGGGTACGGAGCAGTTCAAATGGGCAGCACATGTCTCTCGGTGCCGCCTGCAGGGACGACATTCGAAGGCGGGGACTGCAACGACGCCAACTCTACCATGTACCCCGGAGCTACCGCAACGGGAATTGGGGTGGACAACGACTGCAACGGTGTGGTGGATCTGGATGAAGAAGCGCCTGCGACCTGTCCGGAAGATGTCAACCAAGACGGCAGTGTCACTGTCGCGGACGTGCTGGCCGTGCTCGCCGAATTTGGGTGCATGTCTTCGTGCACTGCAGACGTGGACAGCGACGGCAACGTCAATGTCGCTGACATTCTCGCACTGCTCGCCGCCTACGGTGGGGACTGTTAAATCGATTCCCAATGAAAAAAGCAAAGCGCAATTTGGCCTTTCTGGCCCTTTTGGCGGCCCCGGTGGCGGGAGCTGCTCAGTGCTCCACGTGCACCCCTGACCTTTCCTGCGTGGCTTCGGACTTTCCCGTCCTGTGCCCCGAGCAGCTCCCCAACGGAACGCAGGGTGAGCCTTACGAATCCACCGCGACGTTCAACTTGCCTCCCTCGGTGGTGGACCCCGGATCGGGCATTGAGGCGACACTTCTTACCGTGACGATTTCCTCGGTGACGGGGCTGCCTTTTGGGTTGGAATTCACCCCCAACAACCCGGATGGAGTGTACAATCCTGGCGGCGGCGAATACTACGGATGCGCTGTGGTTTGTGGAACTCCCTTGGTGAGCGGATCCTTTTTTGTGGACATCAACGTCGCGGTGCTCGTCTCGGCGTTTGGTTTTCAGCAAACCGTCAACGAAAGTTTCAGCCTTCCTCTGATCATCGATCCCGGGGACGGCGGAGGAGAGCCAACCAGTTTCACCTTGAGTGCGTCCCAAGGCTGCGCACCCCTTGACATTCAGGCCACCAACCTCATCACCGATCCTGGCGCGAGCTATTCGTGGGACTTTGGCAATGGACAAACCTCCAACGAAATCGATCCTGTCTTCACTTACGACACGGCGGGAACGTACCTGGTTTCCCTCACGACGAGCGTCATGGAATTGGCGCTTACTCAAGTCAACATCACCTCACTTGGCGGAGGATGGGGCCAAGACATTGAGGACTTTTTTGGTCAACCTGACCCCTATTTTGTCCTCAGCGGTCCGGAAGGTGGCATCTACACCTCGGCGTACGTGGATGGCAACCAAACCCCAACGTTCAGTGGGTTCAACATTCCACTCGACGCTGGTACAACCTACAACATTGCCTTTTACGACAGCGACGGTGTGCTGACGTCGGACGACTTTCTGGGGTCGAGTGATTTCACCCCGACCGAGGCGGGGGACATCACCGTGTCCAACAGCACCACAGCCATACTCACGCTGACTGAAACCGTCACCGCAAGCATTTCAGAAAGCACGCAGGTCGTTGTTTTTGAGGATTTGAACGTGTTTGCAGACTTGGACGGCGACGGGTTTGGGGACCCCGATTTGCCCGTGGACGCATGCGATCCCGAAAACACCACTCCCTATGCCTTCAACGACCAAGATTGCGACGACGACAACGCCTCGGTCTACTTTGGAGCGGCCGGAACAGGAGAAAACCTCGACAACAATTGCGACGGCGCAGTGAATGGCGAAGAAACACTTGAGGTTCTTGGCTGCACAGACTCCGTTGCCCTCAACTACGATCCCTCGGCAACCGTGGACGACGGCTCATGCGAGCTCCCTGCCTGTGTGGGAGACCTCAACGACGATTTGACGGTCTCGGTTTCCGACATCCTTCTGATGCTGGGCGAGTTCGGATGCGTCACAGGGTGTACTGACGACCTCACTGGCGATGACGCTGTGGGGGTTGACGACTTGCTTGCGCTTCTTGCCAACTTTGGCCTGGAGTGCCCTGAATAACTGAAAACTGCGGACGAAAAAACTCACTTGAATGAAACACCTCAACTTCCTTGCCCTGGCATTCGCCTGCGCTGCGCTTGTCCCTTCTGAATGCAATGCGCAATGCACGGCCGACTTTGATTTTGGAGACGTGACTTTGGGTGTATCTCCCAACCCCGAATTGGGAGAACAGTTTGAGCCTGGCGTGGTTGGTCAACCTTACGAGGATGTCTTGCACATCCTTCTGCCGACGTACGTTTTGGACATCGACCCCACTCTTCCCTTCTCGCCGACGACTCCGTTGGACAGCGTCGCATTGAGCACCATTACTTTGGTGGACTTGAGCGACACGCTGGTGACGACCACCCTTGACGCGGTGGGCCTGCAGGTGACGTGCAACAACAACGGCAACTCCGGAAATCCCTGTTCCTTTTTAGGCGGAAACCAATACTGTGCTGTCTTGACCGGCGTCCCTTCTGTTGAAGGGTCCTACCGCGTAGACATCAGCGTGGTGGGGTACGTCACGGTGTTTGGCTTTCCATTTGGCCAGGAGCAGGTTTTTGGGTCTTTCGTCATCGACCTCGGCGAAGAGGGTTGCATGAACCCTGAAGCGTTGAATTACAATCCTTCCGCAGTCGTGGACGACGGAAGTTGCGTTTTGGACACGTGCTACGGGGACGTGAACGGAGACAATTCGGTTACCGTGGGGGACATGCTCGAAATTCTTGCAGAGTTTGGTTGCCAATCTGGATGCACGACCGACATCAGCGGAGACGGCTTGACCACGGTCGCAGACTTGTTGGGGCTTCTCAGCGTGTTTGGGGCCAGCTGCGGGTGAGGACTTGGGTGCTGACGTGCTTCTCCTGCATCAAGCCTAGCAACCTTTGAGATTCAGAAGTTGTTTGACCAAGAGGACGGCTCTTTGTACCTTCCTGGCATCACCTGTTGACATGAATCGACTGCGCTTCACCCTCTTGGCTCTTTCTCTGTCCTGGCTTTCGTTTCAAGCTTGGGCCCAACCGTGCAATTACACGATGAGCATGTTCAGCCAGCTGAGCTCTGGCCAAACGGATTCTGAATCGGCGACGTTGGCTGGAAACTTGACCTCAGTGACGTTCAATTTGAATTTCTCGGGTACCGGGGCCAGTTATCCTGCGGACATGATGGTCTATCTCTATGCTCCGAATGGTGAATGCATTGTTTGGGGAGGGTGGAACATCAATCCTGTAGGAGGCTGCACAGATGTGGGCACTGGATTTAACAATTCGTGGCCTGGCAACTGGAGCACTACGGTTAATGGCTTCTACACGTACACGTTGAATACAAATGCATTTGGACTCAACGGCGCAGGAACGTGGTCAGTAACCATCCAAAATGCATGGACTGGATCCGCAGTAGCAACTTACGACCTGGACATCGTCTTCAACGGCATTTGTCAAGGCGAGTGCTTTGATACCCTGGCCTGCAACTTCGTTCCTGACGCGGAGATTGTGTTCAACGATTTGTGTGAGTACGCGATTGATTGGTATCCGAGCGGCCTGTACGACTGCGACGGAAACTGCTACTTGGATTTTGACGGCGACGGGATCTGCAACGCGCTTGAGATTCCGGGCTGTCAGGAAGAATGGGCCTG
>JBDQOS010000215.1:0-3261 GCA_040261075.1 Flavobacteriales bacterium | reverse complement strand
TGGCGTGTGTGGCGGCGATTGCGCTGCGGACGCCGATGAAGACGGCATCTGCGACGACGTGGACGACTGCGTGGGTGCACTGGACGCGTGTGGCGTGTGCAACGGTCCGGGTGAAATCTACGAGTGCGGATGCTCTGACATTCCCGAAGGAGACTGCGACTGCGACGGCAACCAGCTTGACGCACTTGGAGTATGTGGAGGAGATTGTGAGTCGGATGAAAACCAAAACGGCATCTGCGACGACGAGGACGTGGCAGGTTGCACAGACAACACCAACCCAGGGTACGACCCTGGTGCGACGTACGACGACGGGTCTTGCTTGGTCGGCGGTTGCACCATCCCAACTGCGTGCAACTTCGACCCTGAAGCTGAATACCAGCTTGCGGGATCTTGCGAATTCACGTCATGCGCGGGCTGCACGGATTCGATTGCGTGCAACTACGACCCCGAGGCAACTTTGGACAACGGATCATGCGAGTTTGCTGACGAATTCTACGATTGCGGGGGCAACTGCATCAATGACATGGACGGAGACGGTTTGTGTGACGAACTGGAAGTCTACGGCTGCACGGACCCTGAAAACCCCGCGTACGATCCAGCGGCGACAGAGGACGACGGAAGTTGCTTGATTCCAGGCTGTTTGCTCCCGTCTGCGTGCAACTACAACCCCGATGCGGATTACATCGTCATCACGCTTTGCGAGTTTGAGAGCTGCACGGGATGTTTGAACGCTGGGGCATGCAACTACGACCCTACGGCGACAATCAACAACGCAGGCACCTGTGTCTTCCCGATCAATTCATTCTTGGATTGCGACGGCAACTGCGAGAACGACACGGACGGAGACGGCGTTTGCGATGAACAAGAAATTCCTGGTTGCATGGACGAGGCTGCTGTCAACTTCAACCCTTATGCCACGGACGACAACGGCACTTGCATCATCCTGACGGGTGGATGTGTGCTGCCATTTGCATGCAACTTTGATCCAAACGCGGACTTCTACATCCCAGGTTCATGTGACTTCAGCTGTTTGTACGGTTCGGGTGATGGCGATTGCACCAACGAAATGGCGTGCAACTACGGAGCCGAGGATGAACCGTGTGTTTTCTTCGATGCTGAAGGAAACACATGCGTGCCGGGCGGATGCACTTCGGAGGCTGCGTGCAATTACGATGAAGATGCTGCCTACAACGACGGGTCTTGCGATTTCACAACCTGTCAAGTCTTTGGATGCAACGTAGAGGCTGCGTGCAACTTCAATGTTGATGTGACTGTCAACGACGGAAGCTGTGACTTCGTCACGTGCGTTGCTAGTGACCTCGACGGTTGCACCAACCCCTTGGCCTGCAACTACAATGAGAACGCGACCGTGAATGACGGAAGCTGCGATTACGCGAGCTGCGTGAGCATGGGCTGCACCGACGTCATGGCTTGCAACTACGACGCGGAAGCGTTGCTAAACGACGGATCTTGTGTTGCCCCAGCGAGCGGTTACGACTGCGACGGCAACTGCATTGCCGACGCTGATGCAGATGGCGTGTGCGACATGGAAGAGGTCGGAGGTTGCACTGACATGGGAGCGAACAACTTCGACCCAAGCGCAACAGACAACAACGGCACGTGCACGTACGATTTGGACGGCTGCATGGACGCTGACGCGTGCAACTTCAACTACCAAGCCACGGCCGAAGACGGTTCGTGCGATTACGCGTGTTACGGCTGCATGAACCAAAATGCGTGCAACTTCAACGCTGATGCAACGATGCACGATTACACGGCCTGCTCTTACCTGTTCGCGTACGAAATCAACGGCGACGTTGAAGTGGACTTGAATCAAGAGGTGTCGTACGAATACACGTGGACAGCAGGTTCGGAGTACAACTGGACGGTCGAGGGTGGCTTGATTGTCCAAGGACAGGGATCTTCACAGGTTGTGGTAGTTTGGCTCCTTGACGAAGGTCTCTTGACCGTTCAAGAAGTCAATGGGGACGGCTGCGAAGGCGATGTTGTCAGTCTCATTGTGAGCGGAACGGCTTCCGACATTTCGGAGGAAACGGTTGGTTTCACGGCCTTCCCGAACCCTGCGAACGACGTGGTGGTTGTAAATACCAGCGGTTTCGAAGCCCACGCCTTCCAAGTGTTGGATGCGGCTGGCCGTGTGGTGATCAGCGAACGCCTCGTTGCAGGCCGCAACACGATCCATGTGGCTCATCTTGCCAACGGCACGTACCGAATGGTTCTGATGAACCAAGAGGACGGTCGTACCGTGAAACAATTGGTCATTGCCCATTGATGAAACAATCCCGAGCGCTCAGCTGAGCGACTCACTCTAACCAAAACCTCGAAAGCCCCGCTCAACCTTGAGCGGGGCTTTTTGTATCCAACCAAAGGAATGGATCGTTTGTCTTGGCCGTGGGCCGCATTCATTCATTCAACGGGTACCAGTCACTGAATGCAAAGCACATGCAAGTTGTTGTTGTTTTCTGCCTTTTCATCAGCATTGTCTGAAGATGACTGGCCTTGGTCGTTTGGTGGAGATCGCGACTGCCGTTTCGCGCTTGTCCATGGCAGAACGCACCTGGCGAAGCCCGCGGAAATGGACAATCGATTCAATTACAAATGAGATTCTGCTGGATTCTTTTGTCCAAAGCTCAAAATCCATGGCGGACAAGCATCCTGGCCAACGTCCATGAAATACGACGAGTTCGAGGTCAGAAAACCTTCAAGAACGAAATTTCCGTTGATCGGATAGCGACTTGGCGCTTGAGTGGGGAAGGAGAAGCGTCTCCTTCCTGCCGCGGGTCTTGAACAAAAACAAGGTCGCCTTATTGCTGAACCTGGAAAGCGAATGGTTTGGCCTTTGCCGAAATCAACAGGTACTGGCCCACGGACCATTTCTGGATGTCCAATTTGGTTGTCTCACTCCGGAAGGTGCCTTGAAACACAAGGTCACCTTGGACATTGACCACGTAAAATGGCTCTTGGATCAACGCGGTCGGAGTGTGTATGAGTAGGAATCCACTGGTTGGGTTGGGGTAAGCCAACAACGAAAGGGCGTTGCTCGGTTCTTCCACGCTCCACACGTCGTCTTGCACGAAGACGTCCTCGCACACAGGCAGTCCGATGCATCCGTCTTGGTTGGTCTCGGTGACGCACACTTCTTGCCAACCAATGCTGTCCCATTGCAGGGAGATGGCAAAGATGGTGAGGACTTCTTGCTCGGTGGCTCCGGTGTAGGTCCACGCGTAGGTGCTGCCCAAG
>JBDQOS010000214.1:0-2617 GCA_040261075.1 Flavobacteriales bacterium | reverse complement strand
TTTGCGGCGCTTTGCCGGGAGTTCGATGCGCTTTTTGCCCGTGAGGAATTGCGCGGTGACGGAATCGGTGGCGAGGTGGCTGTCGGGTGGGCCCTGCGCCACGATGCGGCCGCCGTGGATGCCCGCGCCCGGCCCGATGTCCACGAGGTGATCGGAGGCGAGCATCATGTCTTCGTCGTGCTCGACGACGATTACCGAGTTGCCCGCGTCGCGCAACGCACAAAGGCTGTCAATCAGCTTTCGGTTGTCTCGTTGATGCAGCCCGATGCTGGGCTCGTCCAAGATGTACAGCACCTCGGTGAGGCGACTCCCGATTTGGGTGGCGAGGCGGATTCGCTGGGCTTCGCCGCCGCTGATGCTGCGGGTGGGGCGGTCGAGGCTGAGGTAGCCGAGCCCCACGTCGAGCAAGAATCCCAACCGCGCCCGGACTTCCTTGAGCGGCGCTTGGGCGATGGTGGATTGCCGTTCCGTCAACCGGTCTTCGAGGCCGTCGAGGAAGGCAGCCAGGTCGTGCAAGTCCATTCGCCCGAGTTCGCCGATGTCGCGTCCGTCCAACTTGAATTGCAGGCTGATGGCCTTGAGCCGAGCGCCGTGGCACGTAGGGCACGTGACCTTGTGCATGAACGATTGCGCCCAGCGTCGGAGCGGGATGGATTTGGCTTTTTCCGCCGACCGCACAATCGCCGCCACGAGGCCCTCGAACGGGACACTTCCGCCGCGCACGCCCCCTTTGTCTTGTAGCTTGACGTCGCGGTCGGTGCCGTAAAGGATTTGGCCCATCACCTCCTCCGGGATGTCGCCCACCGGCGTGGTGAGGGCGATGTCGTTCTCAGCCAAAATGGCCTCTACGATTCGCGACGTGAGGTTGTCCTTCAGCTTGCCGAGCGGCGCAATGCCCCCGCGTTTTACCGTGATTTTGGGGTCGGGCATGAGGGTCTCGGGGTCCACCTGCGCCACTTGGCCCAAGCCGTTGCACTTGGGGCACGCCCCGTACGGACTGTTGAAGCTGAACAGGTTGGGTTCCGGCTCGGGGTAGGCAAGGCCGGTCGTGGGGCACATGAGGTTCCGAGAGAAATGCACCGGCGTGTCGCCGTCGAGCGGCATCACCGCCATGGCGCCCTTGCCAAGCGAAAGCGCCGTCTGCACGGACTTCAGGATGCGGTCCGCGTCTTGGGGCCTCACCACGATCCGGTCCACGACCGCCTCAATGTCGTGGACCTTGTACCGGTCGACTTTGAAGCCGGACTCGAGTTCAATCAACTCGCCGTCTACCCGGGCGCGCACGTATCCGAGCCGCATGATCTGTTCGAACAACTCGCGGTAGTGGCCTTTGCGTCCGCGGACCATGGGGGAGAGGACGAGGAGTTTTTCGCCCTCGAAACGGGCCAGGATGCTTTCGGCGATTTGGGCGTCGGTGTAGCGCACCATCTCTTCGCCGGTCTCCAAAGAGTAGGCTTTTCCCGCCCGAGCGTACAGCAACCGGAGGAAGTCGTGCAGTTCCGTCACGGTTCCCACGGTCGACCGCGGGTTTTTCGAGACGGTCTTTTGCTCAATGGCGACCACCGGGCTCAGGCCCGAGATGGATTCCACGTCGGGGCGCTTCAGGCCTCCGAGAAATTGCCGGGCGTAGGCGCTGAGCGTTTCAAGAAAGCGCCGCTGCCCTTCGGCGTACAACGTGTCGAACGCGAGGCTGGACTTTCCGCTTCCGCTCACGCCGGTGAACACCACGAGCTTGTTGCGCGGCAACACGACGTCGACCGCCTGCAAGTTGTGCTCGTTGGCGCCCGTGACCACGAGGTCATCTTGCCGCTCGCCGAGGTCAGGGTGTTTCAAGGGCGCGTTCGAAGACATGCGGGTTCAACAATCGGACTCAGCCTCGGTTCACGTCAGGCTTGGGAAGGTTGCCCTTCGTCCCTACGCCGAATGTTCCAACCCAACCCCGCCACGAGCAAGGTCATCAGAGGCGACACCCAGTTGAAAATGCAGTACGGGGCGTAGGCGAGCGTGGCCACGCCGAGGATGCCGCTTTGGGCCACCCCGCACGTGTTCCAAGGGATCAGCACGGAAGTCACCGTGCCCGCATCTTCGAGCGTGCGGCTCAGGTTTTCTGGAGCCAGCCCGCGGTCTTTGTACGCGTCGCCCATCATCTTTCCCGGTACGACGATGGCGATGTACTGGTCCGAAGCCAGGACGTTGAAGGCCACGCAGGCCCCCACCGTTCGGCTCACGAGACCCAGCGTGCTGTTGACGCCCACCACCAGGGCCTGCGTCATGCGCGCAAGCATTCCCGTGGCTTGAAGGACCGCGCCGAAGGTCATGGCGCAGACGATGAGCCAGACCGTGTTCAGCATACCTGCCATGCCGCTGCTGCTCAGAAGTTCGTCGGCCAAATCGTGGCCCGTGACCACAGCCACGTCGAGCGCCATGGCTTGCATCGAAGCGATGTAGGCCGAGGCCCCCATCCCCATGCCCGGACCGGCGACTTGCCGCACCACGTCAGGCTGGAACACCACGGCGGTGAGCGCCCCGAGAAGCACGCCCACGATAATAAGTCGCGACACTCCCGGGTCGCTGTAGAAGAATACCGAGATGACTTTGTCCTGTTCGCCGCCCGATT
>JBDQOS010000213.1:0-17708 GCA_040261075.1 Flavobacteriales bacterium | reverse complement strand
ATGATACCCTTTCAGGGTCAAATGAGCGTCGGCGAATTTCGGGCGGATGAAACGGAGTTCCAAGTGTTCGGCGTCCCCGCCGGTCAGGATGACTCCAAGATTTGGCACTTCTTGGCGCATGGCTTCCCATTTCCCGAAGATTTCAGAGGCCACGCCCCCCCACGCCCCTGCACCGAGTGCCTCTTCGGTGTTGAGCCCGAAAGCTGCGACTCGGGCCAATGCGCTGATTTCTTCCGCGGGAAACGTGGGACGCGGCAAATTCGCGGTGCCCGCAGACATGGCCGTCAGGCGCATTTCGGCGCCCGGGGAAACGGTGCCTCCGTGGTGTCGTCCGTCCCGGATCACGTCCACGGTCACACACGTGCCGACGTCCACCACGAGCCACGCATCGAGCGCAGGAGCTTGAGGCACGGCGCCGTGGAGCACCGCCCAGGCATTGGCGACACGGTCGAGCCCGAGCCGCAAGGGCTCGCGAACGTTCGTGGGGAGAGGGATGTCGTCCCCGGGCCGGAGGACCCAAGCGTCGGGGAATGCCTGCGCCCAAGGTTCGAAGTGACCGCTTCCTGTGACCATCACACGGTCCCCTGGGGCCACGTCGGCACGCCAAGTCGACGCCTGTTCCGGGGAACCTGCCGGCGCGTGCTCGACCGATTCCGGGGCCGCGCTGACGGCCGCGTCGCTGGGGAATTTGGCCCATTTCGCGCGGGTGTTTCCCACTTCGAGAACCCAAGTACTCATGGCCAGATGAGGGTTTCCATGAGTCGCCGAACGTCCGCTTCCATGCGCTCGAGCACAGGCTTGGTGCTGTCGGGGTTGGGCTTGTGGTTGAAGTACAGCGAGCCCCGAACAAAATGCGAGGTGCTGTCCGTGACGAAAAATTGAAGCGGCGCCGCAACCGGCCCTTCAAGCACGTAAATCATGCCCGACTTCCCGGGAACGTCCAGCGCGTTCCGCCGGATTCCAGAGGCCGCCACTTCGTGCCCAAACACCAACGACTGGGCGTCCTTCAGTAAGTCCGAAAGCCTTCCGTTGACAGGCACCTCGGTGACGTGGATTTTGGCGTTGAATCGAGGAAACACCAGGTTGTACCAACATCCAGGTTCGCCTTCCGGGGCAGGTTTGAGCTGAACTTTTGCGTGGTTTGGCACACGGTAATTGGCGCCGCAAGGGCTCAGGTAAGGCGTCGAGGCCGTGTCGGGAAGGGTGAGGCGAACGTGGCCCGCGGGTTTGGGCACGGGCATTTCTTCAGGCTGAATCCACCAAGCGACGCCCGCGGCCAGCGAAGCCAGCCCCACCAACCATCCCCAGGGCACGTTCCGACGTGCGTTTTCCTTCGTGGAGGAACCCGTCATTCCAAGTCTGATTCAGGAGGAGAGAGGTCCTCGGGTCGGGGCAAAGACACCTTGACTCGGTGAACCCGTCTTGCGTCTCCCGAATCCACTTTCAACACCACGCCCTCAAACTCCACGGATTCCCCCTTGCGCATCAATTTTCCCGATTGCTCTTGCATGAACCCGCCGAGCGTGTCGCTTTCGCCTTTGGCGGCCTCCCACGTCTCCTCGTCAAGACCGAGAATGCGGTAGCAATCGAGCAGTGGGGTTTTGGCTTCCATCAGGTAAGTGAACTCGTCCAAAATGGAGTGCATCACCTCTTCGTCGTCAAATTCGTCGGCGATTTCTCCCACAATTTCCTCGAGCACGTCTTCCAACGTGACCAGCCCGCTGGTGCCGCCGTATTCATCCACAACAATGGCCATGTGGATTTTTTTCTCTTGGAACTCGCGAAGCAAGTCGTCGATTTTTTTGCTCTCCGGGATGTACATCGGAGGGCGAAGAACCGACGTCCAATCCAAATCGTCTTGGTGCAGCGAAGGAAGCAAGTCCTTCACGTGGAGAATGCCAACGATTTGGTCCGCGGATCCTTCGTGGACCGGAATGCGGCTGTACCCTGAGGCCACAATGGTGGCGCGCACGTGGTTCCAGCTGTCCTCTTTGCTGAAGGAACTGATGTCCGTCCGAGGCGTCATCACTTGTTTGGCGTCTTTCGACCCAAAATTCACAATGCCCTCCAAAATTCGCTGCTCGTCCTCCGAGCGGTCGGCGCTGTCCGTCAATTCGAGTGCCTGTTCAAGGTCTTCCACACTGACGTCGGTGCCGGGCGACGTGAGTTTGTCGTCCAGCCAACTCCCCATCCGCACAAGCGGAAGCCAGGCAGGGCGGAGCGCACGCTGCGCCGCCATCAGCGGGGCGCTGGTGAATTTGGCCAGCTCCACCCCAAACGAAGTGGCGTAGATTTTGGGAATGACCTCGCCAAAGAGCACAAGCAAAAACGTGACGCCCACCACGTGAATCAGGGTGTTGACCCAGGCCGGCAGCGTGTCGCTGGGAAAAAGTTGTTCGGCCACCACCGTGGCGATGAGCACGATCGAGATGTTGACCAAGTTGTTGACCACCAGAATGGTTCCCAGGAGGTTCCTCGGCCCTTCGGTGTTGTTGGGGGTGCGCATCAAGGCCAAAACCCGTTTTGCACCCGGATGGTCTTCGTTTTCGAGGTCGCTGAGGGCTTGCGGGGAGAGGCTGAAAAACGCCACCTCCGAACCCGAGACCAAGGCGGACACCACGAGAAGCCCTGCCACGACGGCCAAGCTCCCCCAGTGTTCCATCAACGATGCTGCTGTCGTCACGTGCGGCTCGAACGAGTTGAAATTCGTCAGAACGGGAGGTCGTCCGCCGACCCTTCAGACGCGCTTGAGGCGAACTCAGGTTGCGCTTCGGGTTGGGCTGCGGGTTGAGCTGCAGGTTGAGCAGCGGGTTGCGCTGCGCGCTGAACAGGAGCCTCGCCCTGACCCTCGCGACCAGGCGCGGGGCCCAACAATTGCATGACGTCCACCACGACTTCCGTGGTGTAGCGGTTTTGACCCTGTTGGTCTTGCCATTGGCGCGTTTTCAACTTGCCCTCGATGTACACTTGGGAGCCCGTCTTCAGGTATTTGCCTGCCGTTTCGGCCAACCCGCGCCAAAGCACGACGTTGTGCCATTCGGTCACCGTCACACGCTCGCCCGAGGCGCGATCGGTGTACGATTCAGACGTGGCCATGCGCAAGGAGCACACCGGAACGCCGTTGGGTGTGTAGCGCAATTCAGGGTTTTGCCCGAGGTTGCCTACGAGGATGACTTTGTTGATTCCTGCCATGGTTCGAAGGTACTGCTTTGCGCACAGTTTGCCTCGCCTACGAACAAGGAGAGTTGGTCCCACATTTTGGTCATCAACCTCGGTCGGGCCAACTCCGCCAGTTGCACCCAATCAACCGCCACGCCTCCCTGCGATTGCGCAAACCGTTCCAAGCCCTCGCGATTGGGGGCTTCCCAGCCGCGGATGGTGGCCGTGATTTTTCGATGCGAGAGGACGTGTGTCACGGGATCAAAAAGCTCGCCCATCGACGCAAATTCGCCCGGTGGTGCGTGCTCTGGAAAGGCCCAAAGTTTGGCCCAAACACCGTCTTCCGGCCGCTGCACCACCGCCACGTGACGGCCGCATTTCACCACATGCCAATTCAACTTCCAAGACGTTGGCTTCTTTTTCGGAAGTTTCACAGGCAGGCGGCTCCTCATGGATTCGTTCTGGGAGGAGGCACATGTGGCGGCCAAGGGGCATGTGTCGCATTGAGGTTGACGCGGGGTGCACACCAGCGCACCCAACTCCATCACCGCTTGGTTGTGGTCTCCTGGGTTGGTGCGGCTCGATGCGGTGCCGTTCAGCCACGCGTCCGCGGTGGCTTGCACATGCTGGATGCCAACCCTGCTGTCGACGGGATGCGTCATTCCCAACCAGCGGGCGACCACGCGTTGAACGTTGCCGTCTACAGCGGCCACGGCTTCCCCCAATCCGATGGACGCAATGGCCGCTGCGGTGTACGGCCCCACCCCAGGAAGGGCGAGCCACTCGGCGTGGGTGGAGGGAAACTCCCCCGCCTCGTGGATCGCCTGGGCGGCACGGTGCAACAACCTCGCGCGTCGGTAGTAACCGAGACCTTCCCACGCCTTCAGCACGTCGTCCTCCTCGGCTTGAGCAAGGTCTGTCACGGTGGGAAACCGATCTCGGAAGGCAAACCATTTGGGAATTCCAGTCTCGACACGGGTCTGTTGCAACATGATTTCGCTGAGCCAGGTGCCGTAGAGGTCGGGCTTTTGGCGCCACGGAAGGTCCCTCGCATGCTTCAAATACCACGCATTCAATGCGTTTGAAGCCGCTCCAACGGAGGTGTCGTCGAACATGTTTTGGAGAAAACCCGTGTCATTCATTTCGTTTTCAAAGGTATGCGCCTATTTTTGCACCCCTGAAAACGCCCTACGCGGGACGTTGAAATTGAAGCACGAACCTACAAGAATCCCAAGAAGACCATGACGAAGGCCGACATCGTAAGCCAAATCTCCGACCAAACTGGAATGGAGAAAGGAGACGTTCAAGTGACTGTTGAAGCGTTCATGCGCGCCGTCCGAAGCAACTTGGAAAGAGGAGAAAACGTGTACTTGCGCGGTTTTGGAAGCTTCGTTGTGAAGACGCGCGCAGCCAAGACGGGCCGCAACATTTTGGCGAAGAAGTCGATTCAAATTCCCGCTCACAACATCCCGTCCTTCAAGCCAAGCAAGGACTTTGTGGAGAACGTGAAGCTCAACGTCAAGGTTAAGTAAATCTTCGAATGGGAATGTCCAAATCCACATGGGTCCTGATTTCCGGCGCTGGCGTGCTGGTGGCAGGCATCTTGTGGATGCCGCGCGTTCCCGCTTCTGCAGAGCACCATGCTCATGCCGAGGTTGCGATGGAGGACATTGGAACGGATCCCGTTGACGTGGCAGTGGCCAAGGTCAACAGCGAAAATCCAATGGCGGGCATCTTGGAGTTGCGGGCGTTGGCCGACGCCACCCCGCCGAACTTGGATGCGGTGCTGTGGCTCGGACGCTTCAGTGTGCAAAGCGGCCAGCTCGACAAGGCGCGCGAGCGATTCAACCAGGTCATTGAAGCTGCCCCAGATCGCGTCGAAGCATATTGGGAGCGGGCCATGTTGGACATGGAAGAGGGGTTTTTGGAAGACGCGGTGCAGGGCTTTGACCTGTGCGTCTCAGCAGACGAAATGTACGTGAATGGGCGGTTCTTCAAGGCGCGTTGCCTGGAGGCGATGGGCCAAACCGACCAAGCACTGACGGAATACAAATCATACCTCCCACTTTCCCCTGACACGGCTGTGTCGAGGAGCGTGGAAGGCATCATCGAACGGCTTGAATCTGGATTGCCAGGTTCGGGCACCTAAAAAACATCATCATGCCAAGCGGAAAAAAGCGCAAGCGTCACAAGATGGCGACGCACAAGCGGAAGAAGCGTCTTCGCAAGAACCGTCACAAGAAGAAGTAATTGACGCGGCGCGGGGCAGGGCCAGAGCTCATGTCCCGCCGCCGTGACTTCATGTGATGGACGCCGAACTCGTCATCAATTCGACGTCTGCGGGCGTCGACATTGCGCTTCTCGAGGAGGGACAGCTCGTTGAGCTTCACCGAGATCGAGGGGATGTGCAATACGCCGTGGGCGACATATATGTCGGCCGCGTAAGGAAGGTTATGCCCAACCTGAATGCAGGTTTTGTGGACGTAGGACACGGGAAGGATGCGTTCCTTCACCACTCCGACTTGGGTCCGCAATTCATGACGCAGCAGGTTTGGGTGAAACGTGTGATGTCTGGGAAACAACCCACTCCGGACATCAGTCAATTCAAGCGGGAAGGAGACATCGACCGCAAGGGCAAGATGAAGGACTACGTGTCCGCGTCGCAGCTCGTGCTGGTCCAAGTTGCCAAGGAACCCATAAGCACTAAGGGACCGAGGTTGACCGCCGAGGTCAGCCTGCCTGGAAGGTATTTGGTGTTGGTTCCTTTCAGCGACAAGGTGAGCCTGTCTTCGCGCATCAAAGGAGAAAAGGAGCGCAACCGTTTGAAGCGGTTAATGCAAAGCATACAGCCTCCTGGGTTTGGAATCATTGTACGCACAGTGGCGGAGAACAAAGGCTCAGCCGACCTGCACAGCGACCTCGAAGACCTCGTTTCGCGCTGGAAAAAGCTTTACGAGAACCTCAAGAATGGCAAGCCTGGAAAGCGCGTCCTGGGTGAAGTCAACAAGGTCAGCGTCGTGATGCGCGACGTGATGACGCCCGACTGCAAAACCATCCACGTCAACGACCCCCGGGTTGCGGACGAGGTGAAGGAGTTTTTGGTGGGCAGCGGTTCTGGGGATGAAAGCATGGTGAAGTTGAGCCGAGCGAAAGACCTCTTCAACGCCATGTCCATTCACCGTCAAATCAAGGCGGCCTTCGGAAAGCAGGTGAATTTGGCGAGCGGTTCGTACCTCGTGCTCGAGCAAACGGAAGCCATGCACGTCATCGACGTGAACAGCGGAGGCCGAAAGAAGGGTGCGTCGAGCCAGGAAGAGAACGCCCTGATCACCAACCTCGACGTAGTCAACGAGATTGCAAGGCTGTTGCGCCTTCGCGACATTGGGGGCATCATCGCCATCGACTTCATCGACATGGCAAAGCGCGAGCACAACAAGCAGCTCACGGACGCCATGAAGGATGCCATGAAACGCGACAAAGCCAAACACAACCTCTCGCAACCCAGTCGGTTTGGGGTGATGGAGATGACGCGTCAGCGCGTGCGCGACGTGGCTCAGGTGGCGACGCAAGATGCTTGCCCAGCTTGCAACGGTTCGGGCAAGGTCGAAGCGAGCATCCTCATCACGGAGCGCATCGAATCGGCCTTGAAGTACCTCGCCGAAGGAGAGAACCGGACGCGAATGACGTTGATGGTTCACCCCATGCTTGAGGCTTACCTCACCCAAGGGTGGTGGAAATCCATCCGTCGCGCGTGGCAGAAGTCCCTGGGCATCAAGTTGGCCATTGAGTCCAACTCCAACCTGGAAATCCTGGAGTACCACATCCACAACGCGCTCGGCGAGGAGATTACGCCGGACTGAGGATGGAAAACGACGGTTCGACCTGACAAGTCGGTCGTCAACGTGAGGGGGCGGCGAGCTCCTTCGGATAGCACAGGAAACTTTTTTCGACCGGCCGGCTCAGCATTTGCAGGTTGAGGTGGTCGTTCGCGTCTGCAAAGTCGCGCGTCGTGCCGTCCTTGTAGAGGACAAGGATGCCCTTGGGGACGTAGGCCTTGTTGTCGATTCGGGCGTTGCTGACCAAAAAACTGGCCTCTTCAGGGGACAACCCCAACGCCTGCGAAGTGGCCGCCACGCGTTCCTGAACGTCTTCCTCGGTGAAGGGTTCGGGACGCAATTCAATGCGGAACAACCCCCGATCGAGCAGGCGCTGGCTGAGCATGGCAAGCACCGGGTCGTCGTGGTGACGCCACGACTTCATGGCCACGAAAATGTCGCTGTCGTCCAATTCGCAGAACCGCTCAAGCACTTGCGGGTCGGCCAAAAACTTCGCGCGGTCCAAATCGTCGTGGAGAAACAGCGAGAGCGCGGGAGACGCAAACACCGAAGCGCCCTGGCGCACGAGGTGTTTGGCCCTGCGCAGCACAAGCATGAGCATGTGCTCTGCGCTCAGCACTGTGCGATGCAGGTACACCTGCCAGTACATGAGGCGTCGCGCCACGATGAACTTTTCGATCGAATAAATGGCCTTTTCCTCGACACACAATTGGCCGTCGACCACGTTGAGCATCTTGATGATGCGCTCACTTCCCACTTTGCCCTCCGTCACCCCGCTGTAAAAGCTGTCTCGCGCGAGGTAGTCGAGGCGATCCATGTCGAGCTGGCTGCTGACCAATTGATGCAGGAAGCGCTTGGGATGGTGGTCGTTGAAGATTTCGATGGCCAAATCCAACGCCCCGCCCATTTCTTCGTTCAACCTTCCCATGATCAAGGCACTCACGTCCTCGTGGTTCACGCCCTGCACGATGCTGTGCTCCAACGCATGGCTGAAGGGACCGTGCCCCACGTCGTGGAGCAGGATGGCCAAGCACGCTGCCTCGGCCTCGGCCTCGGTGATGGCCACACCTTTGTTGCGCAGGCTGTCGATGGCCTCCTGCATGAGGTGCATGCACCCGACCGCGTGGTGGAAGCGGTTGTGGACGGCACCGGGGTACACGAGGTGGGACAAGCCGAGCTGTGAGATGCGTCGGAGCCGTTGCATGTACCGGTGGTCCATGAGGTCGAGCGCCCGTTCGTGACGCAAGGTGACGAACCCGTAGACCGGGTCGTTCAAAATTTTGTGGCGGTTCACCGTGCTCATGCAAATACGAAGTCGGGCGTCTCGACGTTACTTTGCCGTCAGGCGAGGTTCACGGCGAGAGACGCCGCAAGATACGCGCCTGACGTACGCTCTGGAAAAGGGGCGTCGAACGAATGCAAACCGAGATGGCACGACCACAGATTCTTTGGGCCGACGACGAGATTGAATTGTTGCGACCTCACATCATGTTCCTGAACGAAAAGGGGTATGACGTGACGGGTGTGAACAGCGGGGTGGAGGCCTTGGACGAGGTGGAGGCGCGGCCGTTTGACGTGGTGTTTTTGGACGAAAACATGCCGGGATTGAACGGCATCGAAACGCTGCAGCGCATCAAAGAGAAACACCCGCATTTACCAGTGATCATGATCACCAAAAGCGAGGAGGAGCACATCATGGAGGAGGCGATTGGGTCGAAGATCAGCGACTACCTCATCAAGCCGGTCAACCCCAATCAGATCCTGCTTGCGGTCAAGAAAATATTGGACAACCGGCGTCTCCAAGGGGAGCAGGCGCAGTCGACGTACATGCGTGAATTCAGGGAGCTGGCGATGAAGTTGGGGGGGCGCATGGGGGCAGGCGAGTGGTCGGACGTGTACCGTCGGCTGATGCACTGGCACACGACGTTGGGAGAGTCCGGAGACCGAAGCATGTTGGAGATTTTGGAAAGCCAACATGCGGAGGCCAACCATCAATTCGTGCGTTTCGTGGAGGACAATTACGAAGCGTGGATGACGGGTTTGAAAGAGGCTCCTGTGATGTCTCATCGGGTCTTGCCGGAATGGTTGCCGTCGGCCATTGAAGGGGCCGAGGGCCGGCCCGTGTTCTTGGTGGTCATCGACAACCTTCGTTGGGATCAGTGGCGAACCGTGGCTCCAACGTTGCGCCCCAAGTGGAACACCGTGGAGGAAAGGACCTACTTCAGCATCCTTCCGACCGCCACGCAGTATGCGCGCAACGCTTTGTTCGCGGGGATGACGCCTGGAGAGATCGCACGGGTGACACCCCAACTTTGGATTGGTGAGAACGAGGAGGGGTCCAAAAACGCGCACGAGGAAGCCTTGCAACAAGGGTTGTTTTCGCGTTTGGGCGTGCAGGGAAAGACGTCGTATCACAAGATCACCAACCTTCAAGCTGGCAAGAAGTTGGCGGATCGTTTTCACGAGTTAAAAGGGCAGCAATTGACGACGGTGGTGTACAATTTTGTGGACATGCTCAGTCACGCTCGTTCGGAAATGGAAGTAATCAAAGAACTTGCGGACGACGAGGCTGCGTACCGCAGCTTGACCCATTCGTGGTTCCAACACAGTCCGCTCAAGGAAATGATGGACGCGATGGCGGACATGGGAGGTCGCATGATTTTGACCACCGATCACGGAACGGTTCGCGTGGATCATCCTGTGGAAGTTCGCGGAGACCGGGAAACCAACAGCAACCTGCGCTACAAGGTCGGCCGAAATTTAGGTTACGATGCCAGCGAGGTCATGGAGCTCCGCAACCCGGAAAAGGTGGGTCTCCCCAAGCCCAACGTTTCGAGTTCCTACATCTTTGGCAAAGGCAAGGATTTCTTGGTGTACCCCAACAACGCGGCGAAGTACACCAAAACCTTTCGAGACACCTTTCAGCACGGTGGCGTGAGCATGGAAGAGATGATTGTGCCGTGGGTGATTTTGGACCCCAAAGGCGTTTGACGTGGCGGAACTCAAGGAAATTGCTCGGTGGGAAGGGTTCAGCTTGGCAGGGCTGAACCACGTGGCCAAGGAATTGGGTCGCGCCATGCCTGCTCAAGGTGTGGTGGCGGTTCACGGTCCGATGGGCGCAGGCAAGACAACACTGATTCGCGCCTTGCTCGCGCAACTGGGGGTTGAGGAGGGTGCGGCGAGCCCCACCTTTGGGTTGGTGCACCACCACACGGCCTCACGGGTGGGACACGACCTGGAAATCCGTCACATGGACTTGTACCGAATGGAAGACGAGGAAGAAGCTGAGCGTTCTGGGGTCGCCGAGTTGCTTCAAGGTCGGGCACTCAACTTGGTCGAGTGGCCTGAACGAATTCCAAGCTTGATGCCGGAAGACGCCTGGCTCTTGCAGGTCGTGCCTCAACCGGACGGCACGCGCACCTGCATTTTGTGGCAATTGCAGGAGTGATTCGCGTCGGGTTGGCTATTTTGGGGCCGCATGGATTCAGGACGCAAAGCCATCAAGGCACTCGCTCGGGAAGCGGCACTTCTTCCGCAAGAAGAGTTGCTGCATGCTCGCCAAGGCCACGCCGAGCTCACCATTGGCATTCCAGCCGAAACCAGTCTGCAAGAGAAGCGTGTGGCGCTTGTTCCTGAGGCTGTCGCGCTTTTGGTCGCCCACGGTCACCAAGTGCTTGTGGAAACCCAAGCCGGAGCGGAAGCCCAGTTTTCCGACAACGACTACAGCGAGTCCGGGGCCCGAATTGTGTACGACCGACGCCAGGTGTTCCAGGCCAACATCGTGCTCAAGGTGGAGCCGCCTTCCCTCGAAGAGGTGGAGCTCATGGGGATGCGCCAAACGTTGATTTCGGCCCTTCAACTCAGCGTCCAAAACGAAGGCCTTCTCGAAGCCCTCAGCGCGAAGAAAACCACCGCCATCGCGTGGGATTTCGTGCAGAACGAAAACGGCATACAGCCTCTGGTTCGGGCGATGGGCGAGATCGCCGGCAACACGGCCGTTCTTCTTGCTGGAGAATTGATGGCGAGTTCAAGCGGGCAGGGAACCATGCTTGGCGGTGTGAGCGGCGTTCGTCCAAGTGAAGTGGTCATTTTGGGTGCGGGCACGGTAGGGGAATACGCCACGCGCTCGGCCCTGGGCCTAGGCGCAAGCGTCAAAGTCTTCGACAATTCCGTTCACCGCTTGATTCGGTTGCAAAACGCCGTGGGGCAACGTTTGTGGACGTCTACCCTGCAACCTTCGGTGTTGGAAGAGGCCCTGCGCACGGCCGACGTCGCCATTGGCGCTGTCCGAGGCGCGGGTTCGCGTGCTCCCATGTTGGTCAGCGAACCCATGGTGGCGGGGATGCGTAATCGATCCATCGTGGTTGATGTCAGCATAGACCGAGGCGGTGTGTTCGAGACCTCTCGGCTTACCAGCCACGAACGGCCCACCTTCATTGAGTGCGGCGTGATTCACTACTGCGTCCCCAACATTCCTTCGCGTGTGGCGCGCACGGCGAGCAAGGCACTGAGCAACATTTTTGCTCCCATGCTGCTCGGCATCGCCGGGGAGGGAGGAGTGGTTCCCGCCATCAAAGACCGCAACTTGATTTCCACAGGAGTGTACATGTTCAACGGTACGCTTACGAACGAAGAAATCGCTTTGGATCGGAACCTGCCGTGGAAACCGCTCCACCTTTTGGCAGCCGCGTTGTAATCCGTGGCAGGCTTCTGCACCAAGGTCAGGCACCGAGGGTCTCGCCGGATTTTTTTCCGGTCAGAGTGGCCTTGATTTCGTGAAGCTTCATGAGCGCCTCGACAGGAGTGAGGTGGTCGATGTCGACCTCCATGATCCGATCTCGGATGGACTCCAGGGCGGGATCGTCGAGTTGGAAAAAACTCATTTGGATGCCTTCCTCTGGCGTCGAAAGGGCGTGCAGGTTGGGCGTTGACGCAGCAGGTTGATCTCCCCGCGCGGCCTCCAACGTGGCGAGCACTTCCTCAGCTCGACGCACCAACGTTCGCGGCATGCCCGCCAACTGCGCGACGTGAATCCCAAAACTGTGGTTGGACCCGCCCGGAGCGAGCTTTCTTAGGAAGACAATTTTGCCCCCCATTTCTTTCACGCTGACGTTTACGTTGACGATTCGGGGGAACCGTTGGCTCATGTCGTTGAGTTCGTGGTAGTGGGTCGCAAACAAGGTCAATGGCCTCAAGTCTTGGGCTTCGTGGAGGTGCTCTGAGATGGCCCATGCAATGCTCACTCCGTCGTACGTGCTCGTTCCGCGTCCGATTTCGTCCAACAAGACGAGGCTGCGCGAAGTGAGGTTGTTCAAAATGGCCGCAGTCTCGTTCATCTCCACCATAAACGTGGATTCGCCGCTGCTGATGTTGTCTGAGGCCCCGACCCGCGTGAAAATGCGGTCTAGAATGCCAAGGTCGGCATGTTTGGCCGGCACAAACGAACCGGCTTGCGCCATCAACGAGATGAGGGCGGTTTGACGCAACAAGGCACTTTTGCCCGACATGTTGGGACCCGTGACCATGAGAATTTGCCGCGTTTTGGGGTCCAATTGCACGTCGTTGGCGACGTACGTTTCTCCCGTGGGCAACTGGTGTTCGATGACAGGGTGCCGCCCCTCGGCAATCGACATGCCTTGCTCTTCGCGCATGCGCGGACGGGTGTAGCCCAGTTCAGTGGCGGTCTCCGCGTGGCTCGTCAGCATGTCGAGCAGTCCCATCGCCCGCGCGTTTTCCATCAACGGACCCACTTCCTTGACGCACGCGGCCACGACCGAAGCGAAGGCCGCAGTTTCGAGGGTCTCAGCTTGGTCCTCGGCGTTCAGGATTTGGGATTCAAGTTCCTTCAATTCCTCCGTGATGTAACGCTCGGCTTGGGTCAGGGTTTGTTTTCGAATCCACTCCTCAGGAACCTTGTCCTTGTGCGCATTCCGCACTTCGAGGTAGTATCCGAAGACATTGTTGAAGGCAATTTTGAGTCCAGAAATGCCGGTCGTCTCGGCTTCCCGATCGCGGATGGCGTCGAGCGCCTCCTGGCTGTGAAAGGCCAAACGACGCACTTCGTCCAACTTCGGGTCCACTCCTGAGGCAATGACTTCCCCTTTCCCAATTGCCGTGGCAGGATCCGCCACCAATTCGCGGTCGAGGCGTTCGAGCAACGTCGTGCACGGGTGCAGCCGCTCGAGGTAGGGCAGAAGAGCGGATTCGCCGGCCGTGGAGTCAGCCACGGCCTGGACCGCGTGCAATCCCCGCCTCACGTGCCCCATTTCTCGTGGGTTGATTCGGCCTGAACTGGCCTTGGAGGTCAACCGTTCCAAGTCTCCCACGGAGTTCAGGATTTCCCGCAGCTCGTGGCGCAATGCCACTTCTTCAGTCAGACGGTCAACGGCATCGTGACGGGCTTCAATGGCATTGAGGTCCGTCAACGGAGCAACCAAACTTCGTCGCAAAGCTCGTCCACCCATGGGTGTGCACGTCCGGTCCAACACGTCCACCAGCGAAGTGCCGTCCGGGTGGTTGGGGTGAAGGATCTCCAAGTTGCGCACCGTGAAACGGTCCAGCCACATGCCTTCCTCGGGCCGTAGGCGCCGAATTCCTTGGACGTGATCGAGCCGCCGGTGGTGCGTGACGTCCAAGTAGTGAAGGACGGCACCAGCCGCCACGGTGGCCAACGGCGCGTCGTCCAGCCCAAACCCCTTCAGCGACCCCGTGGCGAACTGCCGCTCAATTTGATCGTTCGCGTGCGCCTCGGTGAACACCCAATCGTCCAGTCGGGTCCGAGGCACGTCGTCTCCAAACAGCGCCCGGACATCCCCTTCATGCTGGCGGTGCACCAGCCATTCTTTCGGTTCGAGGCTTCGAAGGATGCGGTCAATCCAGCGTGCGTCCCCTTCTGCGGCTTGAAATTCGCCGGTGCTCAGGTCGAGTAAGGCCAGTCCCACACCTTTAGGCGTCCAGTGAATGGAGGCCACGAAGTGGTTGACCTTGCTCTCAAGAACGTGGTCGTGCATCACCAAGCCTGGGGTTACCAATTCTGTGACGCCGCGTTTCACCAAGCCTTTGGCCTGCTTGGGATCTTCGAGCTGGTCGCACACGGCCACTTTGAGGCCAGATTTGACCAACTTCGGCAGGTAGGTGTCGAGGCTGTGGTGCGGAAACCCGGCCAACTCCACTTCCGAGGCACTGCCGTTTCCACGCTTGGTCAGCACAATGTCCAAGACCTTCGCCGCTGCCACAGCATCGGCTCCAAACGTCTCGTAGAAGTCGCCCACGCGAAAGAGCAGCACGGTGTCCGGATGCTGAACCTTGATCCGGTTGTACTGCTTCATCAAAGGGGTTTCCTTGCCTGCCACGTCGAGGGTCTTCGAAAGGTCGTTGAACGGGGAACTTCGAATGTAGCACGACGACTCGGGGACACCCTGAAATCAGGGGGTTCCGTTATTCACAAGGGGTCCACATCTCGGACCAAGAGAAGCTCAAAAATCGGCAGGAGGACCTTGCACCACAGGCAGGCCCTCTTTCTCCCACCCCGAGATGCCGTTCTCGAGGTTGTACACTTCGTGGTGGCCGGCGGCAACGAGTTCTTTGGCCGTCAGCCCGCTTCTCCCTCCGCCGGCGCAATACACAAGCACCGGACGGTCACGCGGGATGGAATTCATGGCGCGTTCAAAGGCCTTTTCGTCGCCCCAATAATCGGCGTGAGCGGCACCCTCCAAATGACCTTCGTTCCATTCATCTGGGGTTCGAACGTCCAACAGCAGGGCGCCTTCAAGCTCTGCGATTAACGTTTGGAATTCGACGTTGCTGACGTCTTCGAGAATGGGGCCCTCTTTTTTCTCGGTTTGGGCGTTGCTGCATCCCACCGAAATGAACGTGAGCGCGGCAAACAAGGAAAGGGCAAATCGCGTCATGGACGTTGGGTTCATGTTCAAGAGGCTTTGGCGTCGGGCTTCGCACCTGACTTGGTCTTGGCGCTTTTGGACTTGGGGGATTCGCCCAAAGCCGGTGCGTCATACTGGTCGTGCTGCGCGTCGATTTGGCTTTGCGCGTAGGAGGCGGTGACTTTCAACGATTTCGCATCACTTCCGGGAAGGTCAAACATGGCGTTGCGCAGAATGACCTCGCAAATGCCGCGCAATCCTCGCGCGCCAAGTTTGCGCTCCAGGGCGTGGTCGACAATCAAATCGAGCGCGTCGGCCTCGAAGGTCAGTTGAATGTCGTCCATCGCAAACAGCTTCGTGTATTGGCGTATCAGGGCATTCTTGGGCTCTGTTAGAATCCTGCGGAGTGCGCTGCGCTTCAAGGGGCGAAGGGCGGTCAACACGGGGAAGCGGCCAATCAATTCTGGAATGAGTCCGAAGGCACGCAGGTCGGAAGGGTCGACGTAGGCCAGTGCTTCGTCTTCGTCGACCACTTGCCCCGCGGAAGCGTATCCGATGGTGCTTTTTCGAAGCCTTCGAGCCACGATTTTCTCCATGCCCGCAAAGGCCCCTCCACAAATGAACAAGATGTTGGAGGTGTTGACGGTGATGAGTTTTTGCTCGGGGTGCTTTCGCCCCCCTTGCGGGGGAACTTGGACGTCCGTGCCTTCGAGGAGCTTCAGCAAAGCCTGTTGAACGCCTTCCCCGCTCACATCCCTGGTGATGGAAGGGTTGTCACTTTTGCGCGCAATCTTGTCGATTTCGTCGATGAACACGATTCCACGCTCGGCAGCTTCCACGTCAAAATCTGCGGCTTGGAGGAGGCGCGAAAGCACGCTTTCTACGTCCTCCCCGACGTACCCCGCTTCAGTCAGGACCGTCGCGTCCGCGATGCAAAAGGGCACGTCGAGCATCCGCGCAATGGTTTTTGCGAGAAGGGTTTTCCCCGTGCCGGTTTCTCCCACGAGAATGACGTTGCTCTTGTCCAACTCCACGTCAGGGGCCTCGTCCGCGCTTTTGTGAGTGAGGCGCTTGTAGTGGTTGTACACCGCCACGCTCAGGGTGCGCTTTGCGGCCTCCTGACCGATGACGAAGTCGTCGAGGTAAGCTTTGATTTCAGCGGGGCGACGCAGTGTAAAGTCGAGCGCCGATTGAGCGCCTCCTTTGGCCGCAGCTTCCTCCATGACAATGGCCTCCGCCTGCTCCACGCAGCGGTCGCAGATGTGTCCCGTCGCCCCGGCGATGAGAATTTCTACCTCGTCTTTGCGCCGACCGCAAAACGAGCATTGAATGTCTTTTTCGGACATGGGCTTCCTTCAGTTGTTTGCCCTTGAAGTTAGAAAGAATCAGCTCGGGCGAACCAACACTTCGTCAATCATGCCGTAGGCCTTGGCTTCTTCGGCAATCATCCAATAATCGCGGTCGCTGTCTTCCCAAACTTTGTCGTAGGTCTGGCCGCTGTGCGTGGCGATGATGTCGTAAAGCTCCTTCTTGAGCTTTTGGATTTCGCGCGCCGTGATTTCGATGTCGGATGCCTGGCCCCGTGCGCCTCCGAGCGGCTGGTGGATCATCACCCGGCTGTGCTTCAATCCGGTGCGTTTGCCTGCAGCGCCACCGCAGAGCAGCACCGCACCCATCGAGGCGGCCATGCCTGTGCAGATCGTCGCCACGTCAGGACGGATGTACTGCATCGTGTCGTAGATGCCCAATCCGGCGTACACACTCCCCCCTGGGGAGTTGATGTAAATCTGGATGTCCTTGCCTGGGTCCGTCGATTCCAAAAAGAGCAGCTGAGCCTGAATGATGTTGGCAATGTAATCGTCGACTCCGGTGCCGAGAAAGATGATGCGATCGGCCATCAACCGAGAGAACACGTCGACTTCCCGGAAGGGCATCGGACGTTCTTCAATCACCGTGCGTGTCATGTTGTCAGGACCGGACACAGGGCTGTGCGTGGCCGAGATGTAATCTTCGACGGTGTGGCTGCTCATGCCGCGGTGGTGCACGGCGTACTTCAGGAATTCTTTGCGGTTGTTCATGGTGCGATTCTTGAGGCCAAATTACGCCCCACAACCCTCACCCCCGGCACGTCCGCACCGGGTTGTTCACAACTGTTGGGGTAGAATCAACGGACCTCCGCCGCGAGCTTTCCGAACTCGTCAAAGTTGACCAGTTTCTCGGAAATCGTCACGCGCGTCTTCAAGTCGTCGACCACCTTCCGCTCGACTAAAACGTCGGCGATGCGTCGGCGCTCCTTCTCGTCGTTCAGCACGTTCTTCGCCACGTTGGTGAGCGTTTCCTCGTCCATCGGCATGCCGTACTGGGCGTATTGGGCGCCGACCATGCGTTTGGCCTCGTCCTCGAGCTCGTCCGCCGTCACCTTCAAATCGATGGCCTCCGCCACCGTCTGCTGCAGGATTTGCCACCGCAAGGACTCGGCGTACCCAGGGTACTCCTCCTCGACCTGCTCAGGCGTGAGTGGATTCTCGTTGGTCAACATGATCCAGCGCTTGAGGAACGTGTCCGGCAACTCGACCTTCATGTGGTCGATGAGGTCCACCACAAAGCGGCGGCGGAACACCCACTCCGCATCGCGGTCGAAGTGGCCGTCGAGGTCTTGCGACACGCGCTCGCGGAACGCCTTCTCGTCGTTCAGAACGTTCTTCGCCACGTTGGTGAGCGTTTCCTCGTCCATCGGCATCCCGTACTGGGCGTATTGGGCGCCGACCATGCGTTAGGCCTCGTCCTCGAGCTCGTCCGCCGTCTCCTTCAAATCGATGGCCTCCGCCACCGT
>JBDQOS010000212.1:0-8279 GCA_040261075.1 Flavobacteriales bacterium | reverse complement strand
TTCCAGACATGGCTCACGAAGATTTCTTGCCCGCCGAAGAACAAATCCGTGGCACGTTGTCACGGATCACGCAGCTTCCCGTCCTAGAAATATCTGAAGACCCGATACAATCGCAAAAGACTGTTGAAGAAATAAATAGAATCAATCAGATAAACCTTTTGATTCAAAGACATCGCGTGTTTCACGACCGACAATTGGCCGTCGAGGGGACGGCTTGATCGCCGAGAAAGTCAAGCTCCGGAAACCGTGGAAACCGCTTCGGCAAGGGTGACCTCGCGTTGGCTGCCTTCCCGCATGTCTTTCAACGTCACCGTGCCCGAAGCCAGCTCCGCCTCTCCCACGATTGCCACCCACCGCGTGCCGCGGTCGTTGGCGTACTTGAATTGCTTTTTCAGTTTGGCGGGTTCCGGATAGATCTCGGACGAACATCCGGCCTGCCGCATCGCAGCAGCCACTTCGAGTTCGCGGCCGACCTGCCCTCCTTCCATTTGGGCCACCATGACGTCCAGGCCGTCCGTGCGCAATTCCGGCCACGCTTCGAAGTGGCTCAGCACGTCTTCAATGCGGTCCGCGCCGAAACTGATTCCCACACCGCTCATGCCTTCCCAACCAAAAATCCCCGTCAGGTCGGCGTAGCGACCGCCTCCGCAGATGCTGCCGACGGGCGCCTCGGGCACCGTGACTTCAAAAATGGCTCCGGTGTAGTAATCCAACCCCCGGGCCAAGAGCGGGTCGACCACCACGCAGGTGGGGTCCACACCGAGGGCCGTCGCGCGAGCCAAGGTTTCCCGAACGGAGTCCAGCGCCTCGCGTCCCGCCGCGTGGTTGGAAAGGAGGTTTTCCAACCCTTCCATGACCTCTTCGGTCGTGGATTGGTCGCGCAAGGCAATCAACTTGGGGAGCTGCTCCGAGGCCGAGGCAGGCAAGCCGCGCTGCTCAAATTCCCGGACGACCCCGTCCAGGCCGATTTTGTCGAGTTTGTCCACGGCCACCGTCCAGTCGGAGAACTGCGCCGCGGAGACGCCACCGGCTTCGGCCAAGGCTTGCAACACGCGCCGGTCGTTGATCCGGATTTGGAATCCAGGAACGTTCAGGGCCGTGAGCCCCTCGTAGAACACCTGGACCAATTCCAATTCGCAGAGCGTGCTGTCGCTTCCAATGATGTCGCAGTCGCATTGCGTGAATTCCTGGTATCGTCCCTTTCCGGGTCGATCGCCGCGCCACACGTTCTGAATTTGGTAGCGCTTGAATGGAAACGTCAATTCGTTCCGATTCATCACCACGAATCGAGCGAACGGGACGGTCAAATCGTAACGCAGCGCCTTCTTGCTGATGCTCGCCGTGAGGGCCTTGCTGTCTTTGGCCTCCAGGGCAGATTCGTCTGCCTTGGCGAGGTAATCGCCGTTGTTGAGAATCTTGAAAATGAGCTGGTCGCCCTCTTCGCCGTATTTGCCTGTCAGCGTGGACAGGTTTTCGAAGGACGGCGTTTGAATGGGCACGAAACCGTGCGATTCAAACACCGCACGAAGCGTGTCAAACATCCATTGGCGACGCGCCATGGCCTGCGGGCCAAAATCACGTGTGCCCTTCGGGATCGATGGTTTGCTCATGGCCTGCAAAAGTAGGCCCAATCCGTCAGCGCTTCAGGCGACGACGGTATTGAACAAACAACATCACAATCAGGACGGCGGTAAGTACCCAAATCACTTGCATGGCCGAAACTTACGACGAATTGACGTCGCACTCCCGAACCCGGGCCGCACTACTTTTGCACCATGCCCGCCCCTCTCCCAAAAACCGTTCACCGAGGCCACCAAGGCGCCGTGTACGACGTGGTGTGGGAAGGCGGCAACCGCACTTGGCTCTCTGCCGGAGGTGACGGCGTGGTCGCGCTGTGGGCGCTTGGCTCCGAGGACGGCCAAGCCGTGTTTCACCACGCGGCCCCCTTTTTCTGCGTCGGAGTGTGGAACGGCGATGCCGTGGCGGGCAACTCCACCGGCGAGATCTTCTTGAAAACTGGAACGACCCACGCTGTGCGCCATGTGCACGAATCCCCCGTGTTCTCGCTCCATGTGGACCGCCAGAACCGCCTGTGGTCGGGCGACGGCTCGGGACGCATTTGCCGATGGGAACGGACAGCGCTCGGCATGGAGGTGACTTTGGACGTGAAGACGGACTTGGGAAAAATTCGATCCCTTGACACCCACCCTGACGGCATCTTGGTTGCCGGCGGATCTGGCTCTTGGGCCGTGTTGACGGAAGCAGGCGCGGTGGCCCTCAAGGTGCAAGCCCACGAACGCAGCTGCTATTGGGCGCGCTACTGGCCTCCCAAGCAAGTGGTGCTCAGCGGCGGACAAGACGGGTTGCTGGTTGTGCACCACGGCGAGGATGAGGTGCTGAGCTTGCCCGTGCACCAAAGTGCCGTGTACCGAGGGATCGTGGCGGGGACCACCTTGTGGACCGCCTCGCGAGACAAGGAGGTGAAAGCCTGGGACGTGCAGACTCTGGAGCCTCTCGGAAAACTCTCCCGCCCGCACACCCGCTCTGTCAACGCCTTGGCCTTGGGCGGCGAAGACGGCACCCTCCTTGCATCCGGGAGCGACGACCGCAGCATGAAGGTTTGGGATTGGAGGTGAGGCTCACCAAACCACGGGGCGCTCTCCCCAAGCTTGAAGTGCCGTGTTGGTTTGGGTGAAGGGACGACTTCCCCCAAACCCTCGGTACGCTGAAAGCGGACTCGGGTGGGGCGCACGAAGGCAAACGTCCTGGTCACGGGAACCGCCCATCTTGGCCACCACGGAACGGTGAAGGTCTTGCGCTGGCCGGCCCCACAAGATCCAAACCAACCTCGCCCGACGCGCCATCAAGCCCAGCAACGCGCTTTCCACGACCTCTTCCCATCCGAGACCCTGATGCGCTCCTGCCCTCCCCATTTCCGTGGTTAGGGAGGCGTTGAGCAGCAGCACCCCTTGGCGAGCCCAATCCTCGAGGTTGGCAGGGCGATCGACGGGCAGGCCACAGTCGGTCGCCCGCTCTTTGAACACGTTTCGAAGCGAGGGCGGCCACGGCAACAACGGGTCCTCCACGCTGAACGCCAACCCGTGCGCTTGCCGCATCCCGTGGTAGGGGTCCTGGCCCAACAGGACCACGTTCACCTCGTCGGGCGAGGTGCACTCAAACGCACGCCAAACCGACTGCAACGGAGGACACAGCTTCCCTGCCGCCTCCAGTTCCTCGACGCGCCAACGCAACGTCTCCGGCACTCCAAGCACCCCTTCGCTGCACCACGACGGCAACAATTCTCGCCAGTCAGGTGGCGGAAGAGGCCAAGGTTGAGGGGAACGGAGCATGCCTGAAACGCGGGGGTTGTGGAAAACCTGTGACGGGTTCGTGCGCCTCAGATTTTCAATGGGCCAATCTAGGGGGTATTTTTGCGCTTTCCCACTCGACCCCCAACCATGACCGAAGCCCTTCCCATCGACCCGTCCGTTGTCAACCGCTTGAAAAGCAAAAAGGGGAAGGATCTCTATGGCTATCAAGCAGATGCCATCGAGACCATCATGGGGAGAATCCAAAAGTTTCCCGAGGGATACAACCTCCTCTACCAACTTCCGACGGGCGGCGGCAAGACGGTAATTTTCTCCGAATTGGCCAAACGCTACATTTTGGAAACGGGAAAGCGGGTGTTGATTTTGACCCACCGCATCGAACTTTTGGGCCAAACCTCCACCCAGCTCACCGAAATCGGGGTCCCCAACAAGATCATCAACAGCAAGGTCAAGGAGCTCGAAAACAGCGAGGACCACTGGTGCTACGTTGCGATGGTGGAAACCCTCAACAACCGCCTGAACGACGAGCGCATCGAATTTGCCGACCTCGGACTGGTGGTGGTGGACGAGGCGCACTACAACAGCTTCCGAAAGCTGTTCAAGCACTTCGAGCCTCAAATTTTGCTTGGCGTGACCGCCACCCCCCTCTCAAGCAACATCAAGCTCCCGCTCCACGACAACTACGAGGAGCTGATTGTGGGTGAGAGCATCGCGAATTTGGTGGGCCAAGGGTTTTTGGCCAAGGCGAGCACCTACAGCTACGACGTGAACCTCCGCGCCCTGAAAGTGGGCATCAACGGCGATTACACGGTGAGTTCCTCCGAGCGTTTGTACGGCAATTTCCTCATGCAAGAGAAGCTGCTCTACGCCTACGAGGAAAAGGCCAAAGGCACCAAGACCCTCATCTTCAACAACGGCATCAACACCTCCAAGCAGGTGCAGGCGATGTTCGCGGAAGAGGGATACCCGTGCATGCACCTCGACAACACGCACAGCGAAAAGGAACGCGCCGACATCCTCGAGTGGTTCCAAAAAACGCCCGACGCCGTGTTGTCTTCCGTGTCCATTCTGACCACCGGATTTGACGAGCCTACCGTTGAAACCATCATCCTGAATCGGGCCACCAAATCCTTGACGCTGTACCACCAAATGATTGGACGCGGCTCGCGCATCTTGAAAAACAAAAGCGCGTTCACGGTCATCGACCTGGGCAACAACTCACGGAGGTTTGGGCTGTGGGACGCGCACATCAATTGGCACGACATCTTCAAGTCGCCCCAATCGTACATCGACGGGCTGTACACCGACGAAGAGATAGAAAACGAGTTCGTGTTCGAGATGCCGGACGACCTGGCGGTGCGCTTCGAGGGAGGGCCAGAAACCGAGTTCGACATGGCTGAAGCCTACGTCGAGGTGACCCGTGAGGGACTCCGTCCCAAAGAAGCGATTCGACGCAGCCTGGAGCAGCATGTGGCCATCATTCGGTACGCCGCAGACGACTACTGGGACGCCGTCGAACTCGTGGATTTGCTCGTGGACGACGTCAAGTACCGCGTCAAGCAGTACTCCAAATGCATTGCCAAGGCGACGCCCAACTACCGCAGCTGGCTGGAAGAAGAATACTGCCGGAACCTGAAGACGGCCCTGCGTCACGCCTTCAACGACGAAGAATAAACCTGCGCTGGTGAATTCGTTCGCTGCGCGCTCAACAGACTGCCCCCCAGTTGCTGTACCTTGGTTTCATGACTTGGCCGGGGACGTTGTTGTGTTTTGGGGTGTGCTTCTTGCTGGGGCATGCGTGGAGCCGAAAAGCGCAACATGAGCACCCCTCGGTGGACTACGACGGCGAAGTGCCCGATGCCTGGATGGAACGGCACCAGCGGCTGAAAGACCACATGGGGTTGGCTGCACGTGGCCGCAACGTCAACGAACGGCGCACACGTGCGAAATTGACTTCCCTGCAACTCCATTTGAGCCCGCATTTCATGTTCAATGCGTTGTCGTCGGTTCAATGGCTTTGGAGCGAGTCCAAGCACGACGAAGCGCGCAGCTTGTTTGCCTCCTTCGTTTCCCTTTGGAAACACCATTGGCGCGAAGAAGGAGATGCGCTTCACTCGCTCGAAGCAGAAATGGACACGTTGCAAGCCTACGTGCATTTGGAATCCTCGCGGCTGGGCCGATCCGTCTCCTTTCGCTCCCTCCTCGACCCCGCCATCCCCCGATCCGCTCGGGTTCCCGCCCTGTTGTTTCAACCCGCGGTGGAAAATGCGCTGTGGCATGCTTTCCGAGATACGGCCGTGCCGCCACGGATCTTGCTGTCCATCAACACCGACCCCGACGCATCCACGTCGCTTGACGTGGTCGCCTCTGTGCTTGACAACGGGCGTGGGCTCCAGAACCACAGCAACGATGGCAGCTCCATGCCCCAACACACCTCTTGGGGTCTGAACATGACGCGCGAAAAATTGAAGTTGCTCGACAGCACGGCAAGTTTGGAGGTGCTTCCATGCAAATCCCCCTGGAGCACGGAAGTGCGGTTCAAGTTTCCGCTCTGTCCGCCAGACTCGTGAGTTCAGGCAAACGAGGGGACGGAGCCGCTGCCAACGTGCCGCGCTTGCCCTCCACAAAATCCAGCCAACCCACGGCCGCAATCATGGCCGCATTGTCGGTGCAATAGGCCATAGGCGGAATGTGAACTGTCCACCCAAGTTCACGACGGGCGTGCTCCAGCCGCGCGCGCAATCCTGAGTTGGCGCTCACGCCGCCGGCAATGGCGACCTCACGGATCCCGGTTTCCTCCACGGCCCGCCCAAGCGGTTCGACCAGCATGTCCAAGATGGCCGCTTGCACCGAGGCGCAAATGTCCGTTCGACGACGCTGCACGAACGTGGCGTCGTCGCGCTGCGCCTGATGCAAGAACTGCAGCACCTGAGTCTTGAGTCCGCTGAAACTCCAATTGTAGCCTTCCATGCGTGGGCGCGAGAACGCAAAGGCCTCAGGGTCTCCCTCACGCGCCAATTGGTCCACCACCGGACCGCCGGGGTAGGGCAAGCCAATCAGCTTGGCCACTTTGTCAAAGGCCTCCCCTGCTGCGTCGTCCAGCGTTTGGCCTAAGACGCTCATCTCCTGCGGGCTGTCGACACGAACCAACTGGGTGTGCCCTCCGCTCACAGTCAAGCACAAAAAGGGGTATTTCGGCGTTGGACCGGGTTCAAGCACGTGGGCCAAAATGTGCGCACGCATGTGGTGCACAGGCACCGACGGAATGCCCAACCCCCAGGCAAAGGACTTGGCGTACGACGTACCCACGTGCAGCGATCCCTGCAACCCTGGACCAAGCGTGTAAGCCACCGCGTCGAGGTCCTGAGTAGCAACGTCGGCTTTGGCCAGCGCGGCTTGCACGACGGGGTGGATTTTGGACAAATGGGCACGAGAAGCCCATTCCGGAACCACCCCACCCAATTCGGCATGCAAGGCTTGGTTGGCCACCACGTTGCTCAGCACCTCCGCCCCGCGGATGACCGCCGCCGAGGTGTCGTCGCACGAGGACTCAATTCCCAAGATAAGTGGCGTTTTTTCGCGTTTCATCGCGCTGCAAATTTATGGCGCAACTTTTGCCAGACCTATCTTCGAACTCCGTTGAAAAACATGACTTCCAACACGGCTCCCCCTCCCGTCTCACCTTCGGCGCGTCCGCGTCGACGTTGGGCTTGGGCGGTCCTCGTGCTTGTCGCTTGTGCGGTGGTGGGAGTCGGAAAGAACCGCTTGGCCTCGTGGGGCGTCAAGCACGCCCTTCGATCCTTGGACGTGCCCGTGTGCTTCGAATCGCTCGACGTGGCCTTGATGAGGGGCGATTTGACGGTGGTGGGGCTGGCATGGAACTCCTGCGACTGCGCTGCGGAGGGCGGCATGACGGCTCGGACAGACACTTTTCGAATTCGTCAAGCTCGTTGGACTGAAGGTCGACTCGAGGTACGGGGCCTTGACCTCGGAAACGTTTCAATGACCGGGACATGGGACGCTCCCTCGGATTCTCTCACGCCACATCAATCGCGTACTTCGTCCTCTTGGCCCGCCTCGCTGCAGCGCGTTTCCCTCGATTTGGTGGGTTGGAAAAGTCTCGCGTGGTCGCACGACTCCACGGCCGCGGCCGCTTCAAGCGGAAGCCTGGCCGAGGTCCTGGTGGGGCCCAAGCGTGTCGAACTGGGTTCCATGAACCTCTCCGGTGCATGGGGAAAATCTCCGCTCATGCCCGACACTGTCATCCTCGGACCGTCGCACCTGCACGGACGTTGGTCCCCGGAAAGCTGGCACGTGCAGAGCAAGGGTTTGGACCTCCCTGGCCTGCGGTTTGAAGGAGCCCTGTCCTGGCCCGAGCGCGAAGGCAACGGCACAGCCGAATTGACTTGGGACTTGCTCGCTCCTTGGGCGGAGGCGCTTGACGTCCTGTCGCTTTTCAACGAATTGGAATTGAACGGAGGCCAAACCTCGGCCACCTGGAACCTCAAGAACGCCTCTTGGAACGCTTCCCTTTCCGGACCCGACTGGCTTTCAGCGGAGGCTTCGGGAACTCCCGACTCGTGGAACGCCTCCGTGCATGCCCACCGCATTCCGGCAACGTACAAGGCTTCCCTTCCCTGTACCCAATTGACGTGGCAGGCGCAAGGAACGCCGGCCGCGTGCAGCTGGAGTCTCGTCGGCGATTCTTCCGTTCGAGTGACCGGTACTGCAAGGACAACCGACGGGTGGTGGGAAGCCTTGCCTTCGTCGCTCCCTGTCGCCGACCTCTCCTTCGACGTGGAGCTCTGGGGAGCGTGGATTTCAACTCCGGCCGAAAGGTTGACTGCGGCGGTTCGGCACGACGACCGCCGTGCCACGACGCTCGACCTTGCGCAGGCCCAGGCTCCCCTCCCGTGGAAGTTGAACGGAACCTGGACGGCCCCCTCATTT
>JBDQOS010000211.1:0-2682 GCA_040261075.1 Flavobacteriales bacterium | reverse complement strand
TGCCCAACATGCCCACCTTTCGGTCGAGAAGCCGGTAGAGTTGGTGCAGGAGCGTGACGGTGGTCGTTTTGCCGTTGGTTCCGGTCACGGCCACCACCTTCATTTCGCGAGACGGGTGGTTGTAAAACGCCGCCGCGACATGCCCCAAGGCCGAAGCGCTCGATTTGACCTGCACCACTGTCACGTGCTCGGGCGTGTCCTCGGGCATGCGCTCGCAGATGACGCATGCCGCACCGGCGTCAATGGCCGTACCGATGTAGTTGTGTCCGTCCACCACGGTGCCTGGGACTGCGACAAACAGCCCTAAGGGCTGAACCTTCCGAGAGTCGACAGCCACGTGCTCCACCGCAACGTGGGTGGTGCCTCGCACCTCAAGGATGCGCGCGTCGTAGAGCAGGTCAGAGAGCAATTTCACGAGAGCCGGAGTTGAATGGTGGTGATTTCGGTGCGCAACGGCGTACCGGGTGCGATGGATTGAGATTTCACGGTTCCGATGCCGTCGTAGTCGACGTGGAGGCCGGCGTTTTCAAGGAGGTAAAGCGCATCGCGAAGCCCCATTCCGCGGACGTCAGGCACCCCGGATTCAGGGATTTCGAGGGGGAGGAGTTCGGCCTCTTTCTCGCCGGTTTTGACCTTCACCCAATCGCTTGTGATTCCTGTGCTGTGCGACATGCCCAAGGCTCCGTAGAGCGTTTCCAAGGCTTCACGCGCTCCGTCGTTGGACGCCGGCACGGAAGGCAATTCCGCCAGCGGGCCCTTGCTCAGGGTGTGGAATGCGGGGTCCGTGGCGTAGATCAAGTCCGCCACTTCGCGGAACACCGGAGCCGCAATGGTGCTTCCGTAGTACCGGCCGCTTTGGGTGTCGGCAATGACCACCACGCACGAATACTTGGGGTTGTCGGCAGGGAAGTACCCGGCAAACGAGGCACGGTACCGGCCCTCGGCGTACCCTTTGCCTGTGGCGATGCGCGCGGTCCCCGTCTTCCCTGCAACCGTGTAGGGTTTTCCAGCGAACAGGGTTTGGGCGGTGCCTTCGCCTTCGGGATCGCACACCGCTTCCATCATGCGTTTGCACGCCGCCAAGGTGGGCTCACTGCACACGCGAGCGTTGAGGATGTACGGCTCGTAGGTCTTCACGACTTCTCCGCTCGAACGCAGTTCCGTGACAAGCTGGGGTCGCATCATGCGGCCGTTGTTGGCGACGGCGTTGTAGAGAGCGAGGGTTTGGAGCGGGGTCTGCGTGACCTCGTAGCCGATGGCCATTTGGGTCAAACTGATGCCAGTCCAGCTGGACTCATCCACGGAGGTCTTGACCGTGGGGTCCGCTTCACCGATGTAGCGGATGCCTGTTTTTTCGGTCACGCCAATGCGCTTGAGTTCGTCCAAGAACGCCTGGGGCTTCTCGCCAAACGTGTTGCGCACCGCAAGCGCCGAACCGACGTTGGAGCTCACTTCAAACACTTTGGTCAGCGGAATCGAGCCGTGCCCCCCGTCTTTGTGGTTGCTGTCCGTCATGCGCTTCTTGAAAAAGAAGATTTCGCCGTTTCCGGTGTCCACGCTGTCGGTGGGGAGCATGCCGGCCTCCATGCAAGCCATGAGCGAGGCGAGCTTGAACGTGGATCCGGGTTCCACTGCCGTGCCGATGGCGTGGTTGAAGTCCTCCCAGTATTCCACGTTGCCTTCCGAGACTTCGTGCCGCGTCAAGTTGGCGATGGCCCGAATGTTGCCCGTGGCCACCTCGCAGACGAGGACGGTTCCCCAGGCCGCGTCGTGGCGCCGGAGTTGCTGTTCCAGCGCGTTGGTCGCCACGTCCTGAAGGTGGAGGTCCAGTGTGGTCACCACGTCGAGCCCTTCCACCGGGTCCACGAGGTACTCGTCCGTCACGGGCATCCACTGGTTGCCCGCCACTTTTCGGGAGAGTTGTTGCCCCTCCACGCCGGCCAATTCGTCGTTCCACGCGCGTTCAATTCCGACGCGTTGCTGTTCGCGGTCGATGCCCACCGTGCGCGCGGCGAGCTTGCCAAACGGCCGCCGCCTGTTCTCTCGGCGTTCGAAGACAAGCCCGCTCTTGTACCTCCCGAGCTTGACAAAGGGGAGGTTGCGCAATTCTTGGTAATCGGTGAAGGGGATGTTGCGGCCAATCAAGGCGCCGCGGTGCCCGCGCTGTCGGGCGTTGTCAAACTTGGCTCGGATGTCGCTTGGGCGCTTGCCGGTCGCGGAGGCCAAAGCCAAACACAGCGTGTCAATCTGCGCGCGGTACATTTCCCAGTTCATCCCCTCGCACTTGGAATCCCAGCGCAGGTCGTAAACCGGAACGCTTGTCGCAAGGAGGCTGCCATCGCGGGACAGGATTTGGCCCCGAGCCGGTTCGATGGTGCGTACGCTCGTGGAGAATTCTTCGCCGCGGCTGGCCCAGCGGTCGTGTTCCACGGTTTGGATGTACACGATGCGCCCAAACACGCCCAACCCCACCAAGGTCAGGCCCACAAACACGAGCCAAATGCGTCCGGTGTTGGGCATGGGGTTCATTCGTCGGCGGGCAAAAGAATGGGCGGTCTAAAGGTGTGGACACTGCGAAAGAGCCGTTGCAGGGCCCAGCTCTAGGCGCGCGGTGAAAGACGACTAGCAGTCTCTCCGTGCGGATTCGTATTTTTGCTCTACACGACGGCGAACGAGTGGGTG
>JBDQOS010000210.1:0-7055 GCA_040261075.1 Flavobacteriales bacterium | reverse complement strand
GTATTGGTCCGGGACGCCGTACCTCGGGCTCGGTCCTGGCGCGCACGGATTCTTGGCGACCCGCCGCTACGCCAACGTGTCCAACAACCCCGCATACCTGCGCGCGCTGGAGGGCGGGGCGCTTGACGAATCTTCGGAAGAACTCAGCGCCGCGGACCGGCACAACGAAGCCCTGATGACGGGGCTGCGGACGGCCCGAGGCATTTGCCTGTCCTCGCTTGAAGCCGACACGGGGCTCAGGCCCGACATGCTCGAGGCTCGCGCATGGAACCACGCCCTCAAACGAGGCGACCTTGTGAAACTCGACAGCGGATGTTACCGCATTCCTGAAGAGAAATGGATCACGGGAGATCAGGTTGCCGCGTCGCTTTTTTACGTGCCTTAGCGCGAAGCCACGTGTCGGCAAACACCGCCCCGATCACCAGCGCTGCGCCCAGGTAAAAGCCGGAAGAAAACCGTTCGCCAAACAACACGTACGCCAACGCAATGGCGTAAATCGGTTCGAGGTTGATGGCCATCGCCGACTCGAATGGCGTCAGTTGTTGCAACACCTGAATGGACACCATGAAGGCAAACGACGTCGCCACGACTGCGAGCAGCCCGACCCAAAGCCAGTCCGCGTTGGAAAGCTGGAACAACTCCGGTCCCATCTGCCCTTGCATCGCAAGCCACAAGGCCATGCCCACGCTTGCGGCGAGAAGCTCCACCGCACTCAAGTTGACCGGGTCGTGACGCTTCACCAGAACCCCGTTCAGCGTGCTGAACACGGAGGCCAACAACGCGCTTGAAAGGCCGAGGACGATCCCGAAGATTTGGTCTTTTTCCGCTTGAAAAACGAGGGAAATGCCCACGAACACGACCGCCGCCACCGCAAGCTCACGAACCGCAATTTTGCGGCGGTACACCCACGGTTCAATGAACCCGATGAACAACGGGGCTGTGGCGAGCATCGTCAACGCCAATCCCACAGAACTGGCTTTGATGGAGGCAAAAAACGTGACCCAATGCGCCGCAACGATGCAACCGACCCCGCCTGCTCGGAGCACCGATCGAACGTCCCAAGACTCCCAGCGGCGACGCCACAAGAGAAACAACGCCGTAGTCAAACCTCCAAGCGTCACACGCCAAAAAACCAAGGGCTCCGCCTCGATCGAAATGAGCTTTCCCAGAATTCCTGTAAACCCAAAAATCACCACCACACCGTGCAGCAACAGGAGGCTGCGCGTGCGGGAACTCATTGGCGCTGCACCGCGAACCGCGTGGTGCGCGTGGTCGCGCCGTCACGCAGGGGAGTCAACCGCATGGTGTAGGTCGTGGCCGGCCACGACGTCACGTCAATCACGTGGGTTCCGGCAGGCCATTGGCCTTGCGTTGCAGTTTGGCCCAGGACGTTGAGGACCTCGTAATGCACCGACTCCGGACAGGCAACGCGCACCGCATCCGAAGCGGGGTTGGGGTACACCGTTGCGCGCCAACCTGAAGACTCGGAGACCGCGTCCTCCGCCTCCACCACCAACGTCGCACTCGACTGGTCGGAACATTGCGTTTCCGCGTCTGTGGCCGTCAAATAGACGTTGTACGTGCCTGGCTCGGTGTAGTTCAATTCCGGCTCTTCCACGTTGCTGAAGGACCCGTTGCCAAACGACCACTGGTAGTAATCCGCGTTCAAGCTTTGGTTTTCTGCGAAGACCGGGTCCCCGCCGAGCACCAACACGTCGGGAACACTGAAGATGGATTGGACGGGGTCGGTGAGGTCGTCCAAGCTTCGAGGAAGCAAGGTGTAGCCGTCGAAAAGTGGCAGCGTGCCGTCCGACTGTCCGCCAATGCCCGTGACTCCAAAGGTGCCCAAAGGCGCCTCCGTGCCCCAAATGTCAGTGTTGCCGTCGATGCGGATTTGGACGTCCCCCACCCCGTAGTCGACCATCACGTCGAAGTACGGGAAGTTGTTGGTCCATTGCGCGGGGTCAATCAGCTTCACGCATTTGAGCTTCACCACGCGCGACTCCGTCTCCTCCCCCATTTCCTGGACCTGGATCGGCACTTGGGTGGCAAACCCGCTGCCCTCGTACATCAACGTGTCGGCGTACAGCGTGGCGAGGCCGGCAAACTGGCCCACCACACCCCGCACCCGGACGCTGTCCCCTTCCTGCACTTCGTACCCAAAATTGTTGATCGCGCTGAACACGTTAATGCCGTGCGTTTCGTCAATCAGGGTGAAGCGCAGTCCCTGGGGGTAGTCGTTCCAGCCGTGCACGATGCCCCGCAATTCGCAGGCCGTGTTGATGCTGTCCAACACGCCTTGGTTGGTGGTGCCACGCACCTGGATGATGTCGTAGACCGGGTAGGTCAAATCCGAGGGCAGAATGTGCACCACCACCGTCTCGATTCCCAGCACCGCCCCCCCGGACGTGACCGTCATGGTCAACTCAACGTCCTCCTGAAGTTCGGGGTCCTCGTCGTCCACCGCAGCAAACGTGAAGGACTGGCTGTTCAACAATCCCGCGTCAAAGTCAAAACTCAAGGGGAACACGGCCGGAAAATCGGCGCCGGGCGAGGCGTCGCCGCCGGAGACGGAGATTTGGACTTCCACGTCTTCCAAGGGGTAGCTCACCAGCATTTCCACAGTCACCCCGCTTCCCTCTGCCACGTACAACTCCGGCGCCGCAAAACCGACCACCATGGTGCCCAAACCTCCGCACGACGCCGTGTGGTCGCCCAAGAAGTTGAACGTGTCCTGCGGGTACACATCCCACTGAGTCGCTCCCTCGTTCCAATTTGTGGACCCTTGCCCAATGTTGGGCTTCCGCACGAGCGTGTATTCCGCCATCGCCCCCTCTCCCACGGGCCAAGCCCCCAGCGGGTCCTCCCCAATGACGCCCATCATGTCGATGATTTCGCCGTTTTTGCGCAGCACAATGGGGTCGTTCCCATTGAACCAAGTCACGGTGCTCAGCACTTGGCTGACGTTGACAATCTCCGCCGAAGCTTGAGGGTTGCCCATCACGTGAACCCCTCCTGAGGGCAGCAAACCCTCCAAATCAAGCGTCTGAATGGGCACGTCGGATCCGTTGTTGTACACCTCCATGACGTACGGCGTCAAGTCCACGTCGAAGGGGGTGGGGTTGTGAATCTCCAACGCCTTGTTGTTGCTCGTTCCTTCCACGTATTCGCTGATGATGAGGTCGTCGCACAACCCCGCCGTTCCGCATTGCAAGATGTTCACCAACAGCGCGTTGGAAGACAAACTGTCGCAACCCAAGGCGGAGGCCCCGAAGGCCGAAGCTCCCTCAGAAACGGTGGCGGAATCCAACCCCTCTTGGTAGCTCAACCCCCAAACGTGATAGTTTCCAGCCTCCCCAAAGGCCGCAAAATCGAAGTAGGGCTCGTCTGTGGTGGCCAAGATTGCGTCGTCCTCGTCGCAAATCAAAAACACGTACTCCCCCTCAACCGCGTCGCTGTAGTACCCAAACGACACCAACGCTCCGTCCTCCGTCAAGCACGCCTCGGCGTCGGGCTCCCCACCTGCCGTGACCAAGGTCCCGCCGTCGCACGACGGAATTTCGCAAGTCTCGCCAACGAGGACGACGGGTTCGGTCGCCACGCTGACGCACCCACCTTCGGGCGACGTTGCAATCGAATCGAGGGAGGTCCACCCCAAGGCCAGGGGTTGGTTGTGCGAAATGGCGTACACCTCGTGCGTGCCGTCTCCAAGGCCCTCCATGTTGATGGACGTTCCGAGGTAGGTGGCGACAACTTCGGAGGTCGTCCCGTCCACCACGGCTAAACTCGTGGCCGCCGAGCCCGCGTCTGATTGATGCGTGAAACCCACCAAGACCGGACCCACGTCGGTGCAGTAGGTGCTGACGTTGGGGTTGTTGGCCGCGAGGTGACCGCCTTCGCACGAAAGCACGTTGGACGCCCCTGGGCTTAGCGCTTGCATCACGAAGCCTTGGTCGAGCGGACTTCCCCCGTCGGGAACGCGAGACAGCCCGTCCGTGCCGGCGTTGACCCCGGTGCCGCCTTCCACCACCCCGGTTTCCGCACCGGGACTGACCGCGTCGACAATCGCTTGCCATTGCGGGCTCGTCAAAAAGTAGCCTCCGTAAAAGACGGCGTCGAGAATTCCACCCAGGGCCGGAGCTGTGTCCACCTCAAGCTCCGAGGCGGGCGTGCTCGTCAAAACCACTGCGGCGATCGTGTTTTGCCACCCCTCTCCGTACAGCGCCAAAAAGCCGTTGGAGTCGAGGGTTTGGCCTTCCAAATCCACCACAGCCTGGGTCACCGCCGTCCACGCACCGGAGAGAAAAGACGACTTCACAACCACCAACGAGTGCCCGTCCAGCGGGGTGTCTGGCGCTCCATGGAGCTCAACAAATTGCCCGTAATTGGGACCCACAATGAGGTTGACTTCGTTGATGACCAGGTCTTGAGCAGAGGTGGTCCAAGAGGTTCCCGCGAGCAAAAGCCAAATCATGCTTACGGCAGCGAACAAGGGCGTCCTTTTTCCTTTCATGGCGTAGGTTGTGAATGGAGGTCGAAGGTAGCGTACCTTTCTTGTGCAGAGATGAAGCGGAGCATATCCTTGATTGAAAAGTTGGATGAATTCATCCGGAGGTACCACAGAAACAAGGCCCTGCGGGGCCTGTTGTTGTCGTTTGCCACCCTGACCTTGGGTGCGCTGTTGTTGGCGCTGCTTGAAAACGTGGGGCGCTTTGGGGTGGCCGGTCGCACCGTCTTGTTCTACGCCTTTTCCACAGCTGCGCTGGGTGTGTTGGTCACCCAGGTACTTTGGCCAGTGCTGCAAGTGTTCCGGCTGAGTCGAGGTTTGAGCTACGACGAGGCCGCGCGCATTGTGGGGGACCATTTCCCAGAAGTCAAGGACAAGCTCCTGAACACCCTCCAACTTCAACAGCAGGTCGAACACGCCCAAGGTGCGGACGTCACCCTTCTTGCCGCAAGCATCGACCAAAGAACGGCGGCGCTCCGGCCCTTGCCGTTTGCGAAAGCGGTCGACGTCAGCGCCTCGGTCAAAGCCCTTCGCGTCGCCGCACCCGTGGCGTTGGTGGTGGGTGCTTTGTTGTGGCTTCGCCCCGCTTGGGTGACCGAGCCGGCCACGAGAATTGTCCAACACCGCACCGAGTTTGTTGAGCCTGCCCCCTTTGAATTTCAATTGAGAAACGACGATTTGAGGGTGGCTGCCGGAGACCCTTTCACCGTCGAAGTGGAGGTGGTTGGCGACGAACTTCCGTCGGTTGTTTTGGTGGAGTCCATGGGAGGCAGATTCCGAATGGAGCGTGCCCGTGGCAACACCTACAGGTACACCTTTCCTTCCGTTCGAAACACCACCGAGTTTCAATTCCTCGCCAACGGGTGGCGTTCTCAACCCCACAAACTCTCGCCTTACGCCGTGCCCACCCTCGCCGAGCTTCGCGTGGTGGCGACTCCGCCCTCGTACACCGGCCTTCCCGCACTCGACCAGCGCAACCAAGGAGACCTCGTGGTTCCGGAAGGCACGCCAATCCAATGGTCCGTGCGCGTCCAGGACGGGGAGGGCATGCGCCTCACCCTCGGCGACGACCCGCTTGATGTGCGTCCAGGGGCGGGCGGGGTTCACCACGCGAACTGGGTGGCTTCGAACAACACCCTGTACTGGGTCACGCCGCTCGGCTCTGAGGCGACCGGCGACTCCTTGCGACACCGCATCCGTGTCATCCAAGACGGCAAGCCCGCCATCCGGGTCACGGAAGCCGAAGACAGCACGTCGAGAAAGCTCCGGCACTTTACTGGAGACGTCCAAGACGACTACGGTTTCAGCCGACTTGCGTTTGTTTGGGAGTACGCCGAGCGCGGTCGCGCCGCAATTCCAGCGCCCGCAACCCCGGACGCCGACGAAGAACTTGTGGCGTCGCAACGCCCCACCGGTTCGGACGTCCAGGGCGGGCGCGTCGAGCTCGAGGTTCCCTCGGGACGCCAAGGGGCGTTCTTCCACACCTGGGACATGGCCGAGTTGGAGTGGCGCGACGGCGACGTGCTGGAGTGTTGGTTCGAGGTTTGGGACAACGACGGCGTCCACGGAGCAAAGATGGTGCGCTCCGGCACCACCCGAATCGCGGCACCCAGCCAAGACGAAATCCGTCAAGAACGCGAAGAAGCGTCCGAGTCCATCGAGGAAAACCTCCAAGAGGCGAGCCGCGAAGCCGCCGAATTGCGCGAGGCCATGGAGGCCATGCAAGAGCGCTTGCGCGAACAGGGGGAGATGACGTGGCAAGATCGCCAAGCCATGGAGGACCTCCTGGAACAGCAACAGGCCCTGCAAGAGAAGCTGGAGCAGATGCGCGAAGAGAACGAACGCAAGGACGAGCGAGCCAACGAGTTTGACGCCCAGGAGGAACGCATTTTGGACAAGCAAGAGCAACTCCAAAAAATCATGGACAACCTCATGAGCGAGGAACTCCGCCAGATCTACGAAAAGATGGAGGAGCTCATGCAGGAAATGGACCCTGAAAAGCTCCAAGAACAGTTGAACGAGATGGAGCTCAACCACGACGCGATGGAGAAGGAGCTCGACCGTGCGCTTGAACAGTTCCGGCAGCTCGAATGGGAAACCAAGATGGACGAGGCGATTGAAGACCTCAAAAAACTGGCGGAAGAACAAAGCAAGTTGGCGGAAGAAACGGAATTCAACCTGCGCGATCCGGAGGAGTTGAAAGCGAAGCAAGACAGCCTCAACCAAGCGTTTGACGAGCTTAGGAAAGAGCTGGACCAACTTGAAAAGGACAACAAACAACTTGAAAACCCCAACCCCATGATGGACAGTTCCGAAGAAGAGCAGTCCATTGAAGAGGAAATGCAAAAAGGGTCGGAGCAACTCGAAAAAGGCAAGGAGAAGAAGGCGTCGGAAAGCCAGCAAAACGCCGCAGAGCAAATGCAGATGGACTCGGAATCTGAATCTGCGAGTGAAGACATGGACGCCCTGCGAGCGCTTCTCGAAAACATCTTGACCCTTTCGTTCGAGGAGGAGGGGTTGATGGCTGAACTGAAGCTGACGGATGAGC
>JBDQOS010000209.1:0-3875 GCA_040261075.1 Flavobacteriales bacterium | reverse complement strand
GGCGTGGACGTGGTGCGCCTCAATTTTTCCCATGGAACGGCGGATGAGCACAGAGCGCGCGCGGAGAAAATCCGCCGCATAGGTCTCGAAAATAAGCGCCACCTTGCGATTCTTGCGGATTTGCAGGGACCCAAGTTGCGCGTTGGCGAGATTGCCGGGGGCGAGATGGCCCTCGTTGAGGGTGAGACGTTGACCGTTCGTGTGGGAACTGGTGAAGGGAAGGACGGCGTGGTTTACACGGATTACGAGGCGTTCGCTGCGGACGTGCAAGCCGGAGAACGCGTGCTTCTCGACGACGGCAAGTTGGCCCTTCGCGTCACTTCCACCAACGGCGAAGACGAAGTGCAATGCGAGGTGATTCACGGGGGTCCGCTCCGACCTCGCAAGGGGTTGAATCTTCCGGAAACCAAGGTGTCCCTGCCGTGCATTACGGAGAAGGACGCAAAGGATTTGGCCTTTGCACTTGAAAAAGAAGTCGATTGGATCGGCTTGTCGTTCGTTCGTCGGGCCTCGGACATCGTCGAATTGAAAGACCAAATCGCCCAAGCCGGCAAACACGCCCGCGTGGTCGCCAAGATTGAAAAGCCCGAGGCGATTGCAGACCTCGACGCCATTTTGGAAGCCACCGACGCCGTCATGGTGGCGCGCGGCGACCTTGGCGTGGAGATGCCCATGCAGGAGGTTCCGCTTCTCCAAAAGGAGATCGTTCGCAAGTGCATGGCAATGGGCAAGCCAGTGATTGTGGCCACGCAGATGCTCGAAAGCATGATTGAGTCGGCGACGCCGACGCGTGCCGAGGTGAACGACGTGGCGAACGCGGTGCTCGACGGCGCCGACGCGGTGATGTTGAGTGGCGAGACAAGCGTCGGAAAGTACCCCGTTCACTCGGTGCGGGCCATGCGGCAAGTCATCGAAAACATCGAGTCGAAAGGCGATGTAGAATACCCGGAACGGCCCCCGCTCTCGCCCGACGACGAGCGGTTCATTTCGGACAGCATTTGCTACAACGCTTGCCGCTTGGCGCGCCGGGTCAACGCCGCGGCCATCGTCACGATGACGTTTTCGGGCTACACGGCCATCCAAGTAAGCAGCCAGCGCCCCAAGGCGAAGATTTACATGTTCACAGCGAACCGGCGGGTGTTGAGCCAGATGAGTTTGGTTTGGGGGGTGTACGCCGTGCCCTACACCAAAATGGTCTCCACCGACCACACCATCGCGGACATCAAGTACATCTTGTACAAGGGCGGCCGGGTTCGTGAGGGCGACTACGTCATTCACCTCGCGTCCATGCCCATTGCGGATGCGGGCATGACCAACATGCTCAAGCTGAGCCGGGTCTAAGAACAGGCCCTTGGTCGTTGGCGTCAGGGCTCAAGCCATGCGGGTTATCTTCGCGGGCGCAGCCCGCGCGGTTTTGGTGTGGGCGAACAATGATTTGATTCAACAGACACCTCGCACGCACCCATGGCGTTGAAATTCCCGGAACGTGGCCCGTTGAACCTTCCTGCCCTCGCTGAGGAGTGGCTGGAGGTGTGGGACCGCGAGAACACCTTCCAGCAAAGTGTGGACCGCCGGCCCGCGGACAAGCCCTACGTATTTTTTGAAGGACCGCCCTCTGCCAACGGCAAGCCAGGCATTCACCACGTCATGGCACGCGCCATCAAAGACATCTTCTGTCGCTTCCAAACCCTCAAGGGCCACCGGGTGGAGCGTAAGGCAGGATGGGACACGCACGGGCTTCCCGTAGAGTTGGGTGTCGAGAAAGAGCTTGGCATCACCAAGGAAGACATCGGAACCAAGCTGACGGTGGAGGAATACAACGACGCGTGCCGCAAAACGGTCATGCGCTACACCTCGGAGTGGAACGAGCTCACGCGCCAAATGGGCTACTGGGTGGACATGGACGCTCCGTACGTCACGTACCACACCAAGTACATGGAATCGGTGTGGTGGCTTCTTGCCCAATTGCACGGCAAGGGGATGTTGTACAAGGGGTACACCATCCAGCCCTACAGCCCCATGGCTGGGACGGGGTTGAGTTCGCACGAATTGAACCAACCTGGGACGTACCGAGACGTGAAGGACACGACGATCGTGGCGCAATTTCATGCCACGGCCGATTCGCGTGCTGCGCTGCTTGCCAAGGTCGGCGTGGCCGACGACGGCCTGTCTGTCGATTTCCTTGCGTGGACGACCACGCCTTGGACGCTCCCGTCCAACACGGCCCTCACCGTCGGTCCAGACATCGCGTATGCGTTGGTGAAGACCTCGAACCGGTACACAGAGGAACCCGGGTACGTTGTCCTGGCCGAAGCGTTGGTCGGGAAGCAGTTTGGAGACAAGAAGGCGCCCGATCACCAGGTGGTGGGCACGCTCACGGGTCGAGATCTGGTGGGGATGCGTTACGAGGCGCTTCTCGATTGGGCCGCTCCGATGGACGACCCCGAGCAGGCCTTCCAGGTGATTCCCGGGGACTTCGTCACCACGGAAGACGGCACCGGGATTGTGCACACCGCGCCGACGTTTGGCGCCGACGACGCCCGCGTGGCGAAAGATGCGGGCGTCCCGGCCATGCTCGTCGACGACGGCACCGGTCACGGCGTTCCCCTCGTGGACCTTCAAGGTCGTTTCCGCGTCGGCCCCTTCAAGGGCCGGCATGTCAAGGCCGAGTACGATCTCAACGCGGGCGAGGACGACAAGCCGATCGACGTGGAACTCGCCATCCTGCTCAAGGAACGAGGGCAGGCGTTCAGGGTGGAGAAGTACGAGCACAGCTACCCGCACTGCTGGCGCACGGACAAGCCCATTCTGTACTACCCGCTCGACTCGTGGTTCATCCGCGCGACCGAGGCGAAGCAGCGCATGATCGAGCTGAACAACACGATCACATGGAAGCCGGAAAGCACGGGAACGGGACGCTTCGGCAAGTGGCTTGAGAATGTGAACGACTGGAACCTCAGCCGGTCGCGTTTTTGGGGCATCCCGCTGCCCATTTGGCGTACCGAAGACGGCACCGAGGAGCGTTGCATTGGCTCGATTGAGGAGCTGAAGGCGGCGTGCGACGAGGCGGTGACGGCGGGCGTCATGGATGCCAACCCGTTCGCAGACTTTGCCCCCGGAGACATGTCCGACGCGAATTACGACGCCGTCGACTTGCACAAGCATGTGGTGGACAAGGTCGTCTTGGTGGCCAGCGACGGCCGTCCCATGCACCGGGAGGCAGACCTGATAGACGTTTGGTTTGACAGCGGCAGCATGCCGTACGCGCAATGGCACTACCCCTTCGAGAACAAGGAAAAGGTCGACACGGGTGGAGCGTACCCGGCGGATTTCATCGCCGAGGGCGTAGACCAAACCCGCGGCTGGTTCTACACCCTTCACGCCATTTCGACCATGGTGTTCGACCAAGTGGCGTACAAGCGCGTGGTTTCCAACGGCTTGGTTCTTGACAAGAACGGCCAAAAGATGTCCAAGCGCCTCGGCAACGCGGTCGATCCGTTTGAGACGCTGTCGACCTACGGCCCGGACGCGACACGGTGGTACATGATCACCAACGCCCAACCTTGGGACAACCTCAAGTTTGATGTGGCGGGCATTGGGGAGGTGCAGCGCAAGTTCTTTGGCACCCTGCACAACACTTACAATTTCCTGGCCCTCTACGCCGGTGCGGACGGCTACCAGGGCGGTGAGCGGGACGTGCCGTACGCCGAGCGCCCGGAGATTGATCGCTGGATTCTGAGCCGCCTTCAAGGCCTCATCGAAGAGGTGGACAGCGCATTCGAGGCGCTCGAGCCGACCCGCGCCGGCCGTGCCATTCAGGACTTCGTCGTGGACGAGCTCAGCAACTGGCACGTGCGCTTGAGCCGGCGCCGGTT
>JBDQOS010000208.1:0-4125 GCA_040261075.1 Flavobacteriales bacterium | reverse complement strand
GACGAAGCAATCAAAGGTGCGCTGCTGTTCGGCGGCTGCAAACTGGCCGGAACCGACGAAGGCGTGCAAGTGCTTTCAGGAATACCTAAGGGGTTCAACGTGGTCCTGCCCGACAGCCCAGACCTGTTCCCGCCCCTTGCAGCCCTGGCTGCGTTCGCTTCTCGCCCAAGCATCCTTCGGGGCATCCACCGACTCGGGAACAAGGAATCGAACAGGGGAACTGTCATTCAACGCGAATGGGGCAAGGTGGGAATCCGGGTGGAGCTCGACGAAGCTGCTGACGCCATGGTGATTCACCCAGGAACCGTCACTCCTGGGCGCATGGACGCTCACGGCGACCACCGAATCGCCATGGCAGCTGCAGTTCTCGGCGCCGCGGGAGCACCCGTAGAAATCGTTGGCGCCGAAGCGGTCGCCAAGAGCTACCCCGCGTTCTTCGACGACTTGGAATCCCTTGGGGTTCACATTCAGGTGGTGGCGTCCTGAAGGACGACCTTTCCACGCTCCCCCACACCACGCTCCGTCAACGCCACCGTGGAAGCTGCTGCAGCACCCAGGCCGCCCATCATGGGACCCACGGTCCAGGCCAACACGGGCACCGACATCCACAGCGCGAAGGGTATCCCGATGCCCCATGCCACGTCCGGCCTCGCCAAACTCGCCTTGAATCCTGACCGAGCTCCCTTTCCCCTGCGCTCCCAAACGTAATCCATGGCCGAAGCGCCGTAAGCCCAAGCCCCGACCAACCAGGCCAAAGGCACCGTCACCGGGGACAGGATAGGAAAAAAGAGCCCTGCACCCCAGCACACCAAGGTGAGCGTCCATTCCACCGAAGCCAAAAGCACCGCGGACCGAAAACCGCGCACCGCGTCGCGCAACCACCTCGTCCAGGAAAACGGCACTTCGCGGCCGGTGATTTGGGCTTCCGTCGCTTCGCTCACCGCCGCAAACAACGGTCCCATGACCACCAACACGACGTATTTGGTGAGCTTCAATTTCATCACCAACAACGCAGCCCAGAGCATCCATTCTGTCAGCACCTTCAACCACGCCTCGTCTTGCGTCCACTCCCAGCGGGACAGCAACCACGTGGACACGTGTTCTGCGGCCGCCGCGATGCCCCACCACCCCAACGCAGCAAGGGCCAACGTGAGTGCCGATGCCGGCACAAACCACATGGCCAAAGGCCCTTTCAGCAACCGCCATCCGGTTCGATGCGCTTCTCGGGAAAGGGACAAGGTTCTCATGGTGCGAATGTGAGAAAGTGTCGCCCAACCCGCCGCAGCTCAGCACGAAAAGATGTGAACTTTCGTCCATGCGGATTCACCTTATTGCCGTGGGCGGAAGCGCCATGCACAACTTCGCCCTTGCCTTGGCCGACGCAGGCCACGAAGTCACCGGAAGCGACGATCAAATCTTTGAACCCAGTCGTGGACGGTTGGCTGCCGCCGGCCTCCTTCCCGCAGAAGAAGGCTGGAATGCCAGCCGAATCACGCCTGACATTGAAGTCGTCATCCTGGGCATGCACGCTCGCACCGACAACCCCGAATTGCTCCGCGCACAAGAGTTGGGTCTGACCATTCAGAGTTACCCCGAGTTTTTGAGGTTTGCGACCAACTCCAAAAAACGCATGGTGGTCGCCGGAAGCCACGGCAAAACCACCGTCACGTCCATGATTTTGCACGCCTTGCGTGGCGCCCAAATACAGACCGACTTGATGGTCGGCGCGCAGCTGGAGGGCTTTGACCGCATGGTGGATTTGGACGAAGGACATGAATGGGCCGTGATCGAAGGGGACGAATACCTGAGTTCGCCAATCGACCGGCGCCCCAAGTTCTTGTGGTACGGACCGCATGTCACGGTTGTCACAGGCATTGCGTGGGACCACGTCAACGTGTTTCCCACCGAAGAAAATTACGTGGAGCAGTTCCGCTTGTACCTCCGAACCGTTGAACCGGGAGGCACGGTGGTGCACTGCACCGAAGATGCCCTTTTGAACCGCGTGGTCGCGGAGGTTCGCTTGGAGCGGACCGACATCACCTGGGTGCCTTACGTGACACCACCTCATTGGCCGACCGAATCGGGCTCACAGGTGTCCTTGAACGCGGGAGCGCCATTGGAAGTGGCCCTGTTGGGCGCACACAACATGCAGAACTTGGCTGCCGCACGCGCGTGTTGCGTCGCCATGGGCATGTCGGAGTCAGATTTTGACCGGCACATCGCCGACTTTACAGGAGCGGCTCGTCGCCTTGAAGTGGCCCACGAAGATGCCGACCAGCAATTTGTGGCCTTCCGCGACTTCGCCCACGCCCCTTCCAAGCTTCGTGCAACACAAGCTTCTGTGGTGGGCCAATACCCCAATCGGCAGGTCACGGCCGTGTTTGAGCTCCACACCTTCAGCAGTTTGAACAAGGCGTTCATCCCACAATACAAAGACGCCATGAATGCCGTGGACCACGCCGTGGTGTATTTCGACCCCAACGTGGTCGAGCACAAACGCCTGCCAGAACTGGATGCCACGTTTGTCCGGGATGCCTTTGGGCGAGAATCGCTCGAAATTCTCACCTCGCCTGAAGCGCTCGAAGCTCGGCTTGATCGGGTTCCCCGGGAAAACCACGTGCTGCTGATGATGAGCAGCGGTCGGTTTGGCGGAGCGGTGTTCAGCCCAACCCCACGTCAAGCGACATCATCACAATGAAGCCGCCAATGAACCCGAGGGTGGCCACGTCGGTGTACTTGTCGCGCTGGGTTTCTGGGATGACTTCTTCGATGACCACGTAAATCATCGCGCCCGCCGCAAACGCCAACGCGTAGGGCAAAATGGGTCGCATCGACATGACGGCCAACGCCCCTACCACTCCGGCAACAGGCTCCACAATGGCCGACAGTTGGCCGTACCACCATGCCTTGGTTCGGGACACGCCATCTCGCCGCAGCGGCATGCTCACGGACAATCCTTCGGGAAAATTCTGAATGCCAATGCCGATGGCCAACGCCACGGCCGCCGCCGTGGTCGCTCCATCCAAGCCCAAGGCAGCGCCACCAAACAGCACGCCCACAGCAAGTCCTTCCGGGATGTTGTGCAACGTGATGGCGAGAACGAGCAGCGTGGTCCGATGCCAATCGGTTGGAGGCCCCTCCGCTTCGTCTTTCTTGAAGTTGATGTGCAAGTGAGGCGTAAAACGGTCGAGCGCAAAAATGAACAGCGCTCCGAGAGCGAATCCCACGGCAGGCGGCCCCACTTTGGCAAACCCTTCTCCCCCCGTCATTTCGATTGCTGGAGCCAGCAGCGACCAAAAACTGGCGGCAACCATCACTCCCCCAGTGAACCCCAACATGCCGTCGAACAGACGTCGGTTCATCGTTTTGAATGGGAAGACCAACGCCGCGCCCAAGGCGGTCATGGCCCATGTGAATGTGGTCGCGACCAGCGCAGCCATCACAGGCCCGAGTCCATCAAACCACGCTATGATGTCTGTCATTTGGGTTGTTTTTCTTGGTTGCGAGGTGGGTGGGGCTCCACCAGGATTTGGTCGTGCCACGCCGCAGGAAGGCGTTCCCAATCGTCCGGATGAAGCACTGTGCCCAGCGCAAGGCCACGTGCTGACATTTCAGACAGCAACTGGTCGGTCCCTTCCTTCACTCCGGCCACCGCACAAGGCTGATCGCCATCATACAAGCCAAGTGGAACCAATTCCGGTTGCGCATGAAACTGGCCTTCGGCATTGGGAATGGGGTCGCCGTGGGGATCCACCTTGGGATGTCCGAGGTAGGCATCAAGCTTGTTGACCAGGGCCACGCTGTCGACGTGCTCCAGTTGTTCCGCGATGCCGTGGACCTCTTCCCATCCAAACCCCAACCGCTCCACCAAAAACGTCTCCCACAACCGATGTTTTCGCACCAGAGACAAGGCCAATTTTCGTCCGGCTGGGGTCAGCCGTGCCCCTCGGTAGGGGCGGTGTTCGGCCCAACCCAATTCTGAAAGCACTTGGACCATGGCGGTTACGCTTGGCGGCTTCACCCCCAAATGCATGGCCATCGTGTTGGTGGAAACCCACGCCCCTTGCTCCTGTTGAACCTCTCCTAGGGCGTACAGGGCCTTGAGGTGATCCTCCCGTTGGGTCG
>JBDQOS010000207.1:0-2745 GCA_040261075.1 Flavobacteriales bacterium | reverse complement strand
TCAATGAACAATGGGGCGTCGCTCAATTTGCCCACCCTCGTGTACAGCTGCTGGTACTCGTGCTCCTCCAAATTCCCTTTCCGGAACTTGTCGCTGTTGATCTCCGTCTCGGACGAAATCAGACGCTGCACGAGCTGAACAGCGGACATTTCGAGGCTGAACACGGCCACTGGGATTTGGTGATCCACAGCCATGTTGCGCGCCATTGACAAGACAAACGCCGTCTTCCCCATGCCCGGCCGAGCCGCCAGCACAATCATGTCCGAACGTTGCCAACCGCCTGTCAATTTGTCCAAATCATGAAACCCTGAAGGCACACCACTGACGCCGTCCTCGTTGTTGCGAGCTGCTTCAATGTCCTCCAACGCTTGCTTCATCACGACACCCATGCTCTCGTAACTCTTGCGAATGTTCCCCTCGGCAACTTCGAACAACTTGCTTTCCGCTTCGTCGAGCAAATCAAACACGTCCGACGTTTCGTCGTACGCCTTTTCAATGATGGTGTTTGACACCCGAATCAACTCCCGCTGAATGTGCTTCTGAGCAATGATTCGGGCGTGAAATTCAACGTTGGCACTGCTTGCGACCCTCGTCGTCAACTCGGCCACACGGTGGCTTCCTCCCAACATGTCGAGCTTTCCGTCGCTGCGCAACTGCTCGGTGACGGTCAGCAGGTCAATCGGCTCAGATTTGTTGAACAAGGTTTGAATGGCTCGAAACACTTCTCCGTGAGCTTCCACGTAGAAACTTTCCGGCTGCAACACGTCAATCACCGCATTCACAGCCGCCTTTTCCATCATCATTGCACCGAGCACAACCTCCTCAAGTTCCTTGGCTTGGGGTTGAACCTTGGCTCCGGGGATAAGGGAGGATCCAGTCCTTCCGAGGTCGCGAGTGCGTCCCTGGGAAGAGGGAAGGTTGGAGGACGAGGGGGAGTCAAACATGGGAGGTGAAAGGTACGTTGGACTTCACGTCCGTTGTTCACATGTTTTCACCCCTGTTTTGCACAACCTGCCCCTCAGCCGTTGCCAACCTCCTTCACCAAGTCTAACTTTGTCCAATGGGAGAAATGTTGCAGTTTCCGCAAGAGGAACCGGACTTCAGCGTCGCGTTGTCCACCAGCCTGGTCGTCTTCGGTTTTGACGGGGTCGATTTGAAAATCCTCTTGGCTCGGAGCTCACGTCCTCCCTTCCAAGGAGCCCTGTTTCTGCCGAGTCGTTACCTCAAGGCGAACGAGGAACTCTTGTTGTCTGCGAAAAAAATGTTCAGCGACCTTTTTGGATACGACAACCCTAGCACGGTGGAACAACTGCGCGCTTTTGGCCAAGTGTTCCGACACCCGGGAGGCCGCGTGGTCAACATCGCACACTACGCCTTGGTGCATACGGACGACTTCCGAACCGAAGAATGGGAACAGCACGGCATGCACTGGGCACCCGTTGCAGAAGTGCCCGACCTCGCTTTTGACCACAACGAAATCGTAGACTACGCCCGTGAACGACTCAAACGGCGCGTGCGTCGGCGGCCTGTGGGCTTTGACTTGCTCCCGAAGGAATTTACGTTGGGGCAACTCCAAAACCTCTACGAGAAGGCGATGGGCAAGTCGTTTGACAAGCGCAACTTCCGGAAAAAGCTGTTCAAGTCGAAGCTCCTGATTGACCTCGAGAAAAAATCGGACGGCTCAGGATACGGTCAACACAAAGGAAGCCTTCTTTTCAGCTTTGACGTTGAAGCCTACAGCTTGATGAAGCTGAAAGGCTACGACTTTGTATTCTGAGCAAAGGTTGTCTGCAGAGGTCAAAGCCCAAAAGCCGCCTTGACCTCGTCCACCTTGTCGAGCTTTTCCCAAGGGAACAACTCCACGGTAACTTCTTTCACCTCGCCTCCCGCGTGCGCCTCAAAGCGCTTGGTTACGATCTCGCAAGTCCGCCCCATGTGCCCGTAAGCAGCCGTCTCGGTGTAGATGGGCGTTCGCAGCTTGAATCGCTGCTCAATGTGGTAAGGACGCATGGGGAAAATCGACGCGATGCGCGCCGCAATGGCCCCGTCGGACACCCCTACCCTCGAAGTTCCATACGTGTTGACGTAAAGGCCGACCGGATCGGCCACACCAATGGCGTAGGCGACCTGAACCAAAACTTCGTCACACACCCCAGCGGCCACCAGATTCTTAGCCACGTGACGTGTTGCGTAAGCCGCAGAGCGGTCCACTTTTGACGGATCCTTTCCACTGAATGCCCCGCCCCCGTGCGCACCCTTTCCCCCGTAGGTGTCCACGATGATTTTGCGCCCCGTGAGGCCCGTGTCGCCGTGAGGACCGCCGATGACAAACTTCCCCGTCGGATTGACATGCAATTTGTGGTCCCCCTTGAACAGTTCTTGAACACGCGCGCTCATGGAGTCCTTCACCCTTGGGATCAAGATGTTGGCGACATCCTCTTTAATCTGAGCCAACATGGCTTGGTCTCCGTCACCAAATTCATCGTGCTGCGTGCTCACCACAATCGCCTCAATTCGCTTGGGCGTACCGTTGTCTTCGTACTCAATGGTCACCTGGCTTTTGGAATCAGGCCGGAGGTACGTCATTAGCGCACCTTCCTTCCGAATGGCAGCCAATTCCTTCAACAGACGGTGAGACAATTCGAGGGCCAACGGCATGTAGTTGTCCGTTTCTCGACAAGCGTAACCAAACATCATCCCCTGGTCGCCCGCACCCTGATCTTCCGGGTTTGCTCTCTCCACGCC
>JBDQOS010000011.1:0-6491 GCA_040261075.1 Flavobacteriales bacterium | reverse complement strand
CCACTGGAAGGTGGACACAAACCCGATCGGCAGCGTCACCACGTAGATGAAAATGAATTTCTTCATGAACATGCTGTAGCTGTAAGGAATCGGCGTTTTGAGGATGCGCTCGCACGCACCGAGGATGTCGACCATGCGCTCGAGGTTTTGGGAAATCAGCCAGTGCTGTTGAGGGGTCCAGGTGCCGTCCGAGGCCAAACGCGCGGCCTCCCGCTCCATCGCCTGCGCCCACGCGCTGGGGGCGTGATTCGCGTGGGCAAACGGTTCCGCGTTTGGACGAACCGGCTGCTCGGGCTGGGAAGGGCGCAGGTGGTCCCGAAGCGCCTCGACAAAAGACGGGATGTGTGTTTGGAAGAACGCCCGAACCTCGGGACCGCCTCCAAATTCACGCACGCGCATGGCGAGCGTTCGGGACACGTTCACAAGCGCGCCCCATTGCTTTCGGCCTTCCCACCAACGGTCGTAGGCGGTGTTGGTCCGGAATACCAAGAACAGCGAAAGCACGAAACCGAGCAACGAGTGCACCACGTTGCTGACTTCCATCGGCTCTTCGAACACCTCCAACTCGACGTAACACACCCCCGCAGTCAATGCCGCAACCGCGAGCATCGCCGGAAACAGCTTGCGAAACACCTGCCGGCTGTAGGCGTGGAAAATGAGGCTGAACCAGCTTTTGGGGTTGTATTGAATCATTGCGGAAGAATGTGCCTCAAAACTACACCTCCCCCGCCCCCTGTCACTGCGTGTCGCTCACCACCTTGTAGGTCGGGTCTTCGAAGTGGTTGACTTCGATGATCGCCTCGGCCTTGTCGATGAGGCGGCGGCAGTCCTCGCTGAGGTGGCGAAGGTGGACCTTTTTGCCGGCCTCGGCGTAACGCGAGGTCAAACGGTTCAGTGCCTCGATGGCCGACATGTCCACCACGCGGCTCTCGGCGAAGTCGAGCACCACGTGCTCCGGGTCGCCTTCGACGTCAAACTTCTCGGCGAACACCGTGGTGGACCCAAAGAACAGCGGACCGTAGAACTCGTAGTGCTTCCACCCCTGCTCGTCGATGCGCTTGCGGGCGCGGATGCGGATGGCGTTGTCCCATGCAAACAACAACGCAGCCACGACCACGCCGAGGAGCACGGCCAGCGCCAAGTTGTGAAGCACCGCCGTGACGAGCGTCACCAGAATCATGATGAGCACGTCGGACGTTGGCATGCGACGGAACGTGCGCAACGACGCCCACTCGAACGTGCCAATCGCCACCATGATCATGAGCCCGGTCAAAGCCGCCATCGGCAGCTTTTCGATCAGGGGCGCGCCAAACAAAATGAACATGAGCAGCATGACCGCCGCCACGATGCCACTCAACCGCGCCCGGGCTCCGGAACTGACGTTGATCAGGCTTTGGCCAATCATCGCGCAACCGCCCATCCCGCTGAACAGGCCGCTGAGCACGTTGGCCGCGCCCTGGGCCACGCATTCGCGGTTGCCTTGCCCGCGCGTGCCGGTGATTTCGTCGAGGATGTTCAAGGTGAGAAGGCTCTCGATCAACCCAACCCCCGCCACAATCACGGCATAGGGGAAAATGACTTGCAGGGTCTCCAGCGTCCAGGGAACGTCGGGAAGGTGGAACGGTGGAAAGCCGCCTTGGATGGACGCGAGGTCACCCACGGTTTTGGTATCCCACCCGAAGGCCGCCGTCAACCCAAACACCACCAGGATGGCGGTCAACCCGCCTGGAATTTTCTTCGTGAGCTTGGGCAGAAACGCGATGATGGCCATGGCAAGTAGCGTCAGGCCCGCGAACAATCCAAGCTCCCCGCCGTGGAGCCATTCGCCGCCGTCGGTTTTGAATTGCTCGATTTGGCTCCCACCAATAATGATGGCGAGTCCGTTCACAAACCCAAAAATCACCGGCTGCGGCACCAACCGCATCAACTTTCCAAGTCGCAGAAAACCCGCAGCGGCTTGAAGGAGTCCGGCAAGGATGACCGTCCCGAAAATGTACTCGGGACCGTGCGTGACCACCAGCGCCGCAATGACCACGGCCACCGCGCCGGTTGCGCCGCTGATCATGCCCGGACGGCCGCCCAACACGCTGGCCACCAACCCCACCACAAACGCGGCATATAAGCCCGTGAGCGGGCTCAACCCTGCAATCAACGCAAAGGCCACAGCCTCGGGAATGAGGGCCATGGCGACCGTCAGGCCACTGAGAATTTCCAGGCGGTAGTCCACCGCTTGGCGGAAGTCAAAGAGGGCAAGACGCATGGGGGGCTTTTTTTAGGAAGCCGCAAAGGTAGTCCCCCTCTCGAGACTGGCCCCGGCTCAGGCCTGTTCCTTCACAAACAGGTCGTGGACAACGTTGCCTTCGCCAAAGACCTCCATGCTTTCGCAGGCTTCCACCATCCGCTTGCGCGCTTCCATCAGCGCCGCATGCCCTTCGATTTCTGCATTCTCCAGCGCCTCGCGGCTTGGCCATTGCGCGTAGGCCCAGTAGGTGCCTCCCACCCACGTGTGCAGCCGCGATCCAAGGCTTCCGCACTTGGCGTGGATTTCCCGCGTGACGTCGGCCCACGCCGCTTCGAACGCCGCTTCCTGGCCTTTGATCACCTGGAACACGTAGAGGATGGCGTGGGGCTTCTGAGACATGAATGGCGTTTGGCCCCAAAATTACACCACTCAGCACGCCGAACTAAATGCAGAGAGGACCAATGGAAGGTCAGTCACATTGCATGTGGAATCTCCATTCACGTTCACCTCACACCCCGAGGTCCACCCAACTTCCGATGTCCATGTTCCGCCTTCAACACCAGTCTTCCAAAGAACGGTCCGCTGCATTGGGCATTCCCATTGCTGCGAGAAACGCAATGGAACATGATGTTGGTCCGTTGGGGACCTAAGCTTCCAAGTTGAACTGGAGCCACGTACCCTTTACCTTCGTGATTCACGTGAAAAGACGCTCCACAAGCAGCCCCAACTCCATGTCATTCCCACGATTTTTCGGAACCGTCGCCGTTGCCCTTTTTGCAGCGTGCAGACCTGATGCGGCGCCGGATTTTGGGCTTGCTGATGTTCGAGAACTGCCAAATCACTTTCCCGCATTCGTGGAACCGGAGGACAACCCGCTGAACGAGGCGAAATGGGAACTCGGACGACACCTGTTTTTTGACACACGGCTTTCACTTGACAGCAGCGTCAGTTGTGCCAGTTGTCACAACCCAAGCAGGGCCTTCTCTGACACGGTCGCGACCTCGTTGGGATCGAAGGGCGCCCTCGGGATACGAAACGCCCCTGCTTTGGTCAACCTCGCCTGGCAACCGCGGTTTCACCGAGAAGCCGGAGTGCCCTCGCTCGAAGCCCTGGTGCTTGCGCCAGTGCAAGAGCCTCTTGAATTCAACCGAGACTTGAACGACTTGGTGGACCAACTGCGTCTCGATCCACACTACGAAGCGTGGGCGCAAGAAGGGTTTGGGCGCAGCTTTGACGCTTACGTGTTGACCAGGGCGTTGGCCACCTTCGAGCGAACCTTGGTCGGCGGCGACTCGCCCTACGACCGCTGGCTCCTCGGCGACAACGCGGCGTTGAATTCTTCGGCACTCCGCGGCATGAACTTGTTTGACGACTTGGAGTGCAGTTCATGCCACGAAGGCGTGCTGACTTCGGACTTCCTCACCCACAACAACGGGCTCTACCTCGATTACGAGGACCCGGGTGCCTTCCGCTTGACATTCGATTCGGCCGACTACGGTGCGTTCAAAACCCCTTCCCTCCGGAACCTGGCCTGGACCGCGCCCTACATGTTTGACGGCTCAATGAACAGCCTCGAGGAAGTCGTCGAACACTACGTCACTGGCGGATCTGGGCACCCCAACCAAGACCCGCGTGTCCGTGAGCGCAATGTCACGGAACAAGACCGGGCCGACCTGGTTGCTTTCCTCGACGCACTCAACGACTCCTCGTTCGTTGCTTGGGCCGCCACGTTGCAACCCTGAGCACGATGCTGAAGCCTGAGAGGCCTACGGACGCTGGATCAACAGCGGCTGAGCAAACGATTCTCCCGTGTTCGTGAGGACCTCCATCACGTACATCCCAGAAGTCCGTCCTTCAAGGCTCAAGTGCATCAACCCGGGAAACAAAACCGCACGGCCCTCCACACCCCAAACGAGCCGACCAGACAGGTCGTACAATCGGACGTCCACCGACTCCACGTCTTCGCCCAAAAACATGCTCACACTTTCCGTCGCCGGTTGCGGAAACACCGTCCCTGCCTCACGAGGCGTCTCGGAAACCTGTTCCAAAAAGACCTCCAGCAAATCCCGTGGCGCAAATGCATCGTCGTAGTTCCAGTCGGGGTTCACGACTTCCAAAATGCGGTCGTCGGTTTCCACCGCGAGGTAATCCCACCCGTTGATTTCCCGGTTCGACGTAGCCAGAAACACGCGGCCGTTGGGCGCCACCAAGACATCTCGCAGGCGTCCCAATTCCTCTTGAAAACAGATGTCTTCCTGCACCACGGATTCCCCGTCGTCGCTCAAATGAAGGACCTTCAGCTGCTGCTTTTTCAAAAACACGAGCAACAAGCTGTGCTGCCATTCCGGGATGCTTGGATGATCAAAGTAGTCCAAACCGCACGGCGCCAACGTCGGCGACCACGCCGCCAACGGCTCTACGACGTCGATTTCAGCGCAGGGCTCTTCTTCGTGAGGCTGGTCGCAGAACCCCTCGACCACAGGCCAGCCGTAGTTCCGCCCTTCCAGGATCAAGTTCACTTCGTCGTCGGTACCTGCTCCGTGCTCGGACAAATAGAGTTTCCCTTCCGACGAAAAGACCAGGCCTTGTGGGTTTCGGTGACCAAGGCTGTACACGTAATTCTCAAACGGGTTGTCGGGCGCCGGATTCCCGTCCCAATCCATGCGCAGGACCTTGCCGCCAAGGGAAGCGAGGTCTTGGGAGATGTGACCTACAAAGGCCTCGCCCGTGGACAAGTACAAGTACCCGTCCGGACCTGCCACCAGACGGCTTCCGTTGTGGGAGGTGTTGCCCGGCAACTTGCGTATCAGGACCGTCGTGTCCACCACCGCGCGCTCGTCCAGCGAATACGTCAAGCGCGACAACCTGCCGCTGTAAAGCTCGTACGTGTAGTTGACGTAGATGTAAGGCGTGGAAGGGAAGTCCGGGTGCAGGATCATGGAGTGGGCCCCGCTGTTGTCCCACGATTGGTAAACGTCCGGGATTTGATACACCGTCTCCACCTCCTTCGAATCGGGGTTGGTCCGGGTCATTCGCCCTGTCTTCTCCAAGCACCACACGTGGTTGTCGGGGCCCCAAACGAGGTCCCACGGCACCGTGAAATGTTCCGCGACCACGTCCAACTCGAGGTAGGACGGGGTTTGGGCCCAACCCAGTGCAGTGAAACAGGTCAATCCGACCACCAGCAGCGCGCCATTTCTCATGGGTCAAAAGTACTTCTTGCCCCGGGAGTGGAGCACAAAAAAAGCGCCGGAGCGAGGCCCCGGCGCTTGAATCGCAGTGGAGAGAGGGTCAGTTCGAGGCGAGCAAGTCGAAGCGGTCCAGGTTCATCACCTTGGTCCACGCTGCAACAAAGTCGTTCACAAACTTCGCGTCCGCGTCCGAGCTTCCGTAGACCTCGGCCAGGGCACGGAGCTCCGAGTTGGAACCAAAAATCAAGTCCGCACGCGTTGCCGTCCAGCGCTCCTCACCCGTGGATCGGTCGCGGCCGACAAACGTCAATTCCGTGTCGTCGGTGGGCTCCCATTTCGTCGAGATGTCGAGCAGGTTCACGAAGAAGTCGTTGCTCAACGTGCCGGGACGGTCCGTGAAGACGCCGTGGGCGTTGCCGTCCACGTTGGCGTTCAAGGCGCGCATCCCCCCCACCAGCACCGTCATCTCCGGCGCGGTCAACGTGAGGAGCTGGGCCTTGTCCACGAGCAATTCTTCGGTCGTGAGGGTGTATTCCTTGGTTTGGTAGTTGCGGAAACCGTCGGCCATGGGCTCGAGGACCGCGAAGCTGTTCACGTCGGTGTTCTCTTGCGTCGCATCCGTACGACCCGGGGTGAAAGGCACTTCCACGGTCACACCCGCCTTGGCGGCCGCCTGTTCCACGGCGTGGTTGCCGGCGAGCACGATGAGGTCGGCGAGGGAGATTTGGGTAGGCGCGTTCGTAGCGTTGAACGAATCCTGAATTTCCGTGAGGCCAGCGAGCACACGGCCGAGGCGGTCGGGGTTGTTGCACTCCCACGAACGCATGGGTTCGAGTTGAATGCGCGCACCGTTCGCACCTCCACGGTTGTCCGAGCCGCGAAACGTCGACGCCGACGACCATGCCACAAACACCAAGTCCTCGTTCGACAAGCCAGATTTGGCAATGTCAGCCTTGAGGGCCTTTGCTTGACGGGCGTTCACGAGCGGGTTGTTCACCGCGGGAACGGGATCCTGCCAAATAAACGATTCGGCAGGCACTTCTGGGCCAATGTAGTTG
>JBDQOS010000206.1:0-3508 GCA_040261075.1 Flavobacteriales bacterium | reverse complement strand
CGTCGTCGGTTGCCGTAAAGGTGCGCGTCATGGTGTAGTTGCCCTCCGCGTTGCCAGGGGTGATCTCGCTTGCCACGGTGAGGGTCACCTCGCCGCAATTGTCTTCTGCGGAGGCGTCCCCCATGGGCATGTCGTCCGAGCACTCCACGGTGTAGTCCGAAGGCACGAATGTGAATTCGGGCGCGGTGGTGTCCTGAACCGTGATGGTCTGCGTGGCTGATGAACTGTTTCCAGCGTCGTCGGTTGCCGTGAAGGTGCGCGTAATGGTGTAGTTGCCTTCTGCGTCGCCAGGCGTGGTCTCGCTTGCCACGGTGACAGTCACCTCGCCACAGTTGTCAGCAGCGTTGGCGTCGTCCATTGGGAAGTCGTCCGAGCACTCTGCGGTGTAGTCAGCAGGCACAAAAGTGAATTCAGGCGCGGTGGTGTCCTGCACGGTGATGGACTGCGTAGCCGAAGCGCTGTTTCCAGCGTCGTCGGTCGCGGTGAAGGTGCGCGTGAGGATGTAGTTGCCCGCCGCATCACCAGGGGTGGTTTCACTGACCACTTCGATTGTGACGGTTCCGCAGTTGTCTGTTGCCGCGGCGTTGGCCACAGGCATGTCGTCCGAGCACTCCACGGTGTAGTCTGCAGGCACGAAGGTGAACTCGGGTGCCGTGGTGTCCTGCACGGTGATGGTCTGCGTGGCTGAAGTGCTGTTTCCAGCGTCGTCCGTTGCCGTGAAGGTGCGAACGACGACGTAATTGCCAGCGGCATCACCCGGGGTGGTTTCGGTCGTCACGTCAACCGTCGCCGTTCCGCAGTTGTCTGCAGCGGTGGCTTCGTCCATCGGCATGTCGTCCGAGCATTCTGCGGTGTAGTCCGCGGGCACGTAGGTGAACTCAGGCGCCGTGGCGTCCTGGATGGTGATGGTTTGGGTTGCAGACGTGGTGTTGCCTTGAGCGTCCGTGGCCGTGAAGGTGCGTGTAAGCACGTTGACACCAAGAGCCACGCCCAGTTCGAGATCTTCTGAAATTTCGAGGACGACGGAGGAACACATGTCGGTGGCAAGGGCAGCTTCAAACGGAATCTCCTCTTCGCAGGAAAGGGTCAAATCCTGCGGTACGCTTGTGAAGACGGGAGGGGTGGAATCGACGACTGTGACCGTTTGGGTGGTTTGGGCAGAATTGCCGCATTCGTCGGTCGCCACATGCAAAACGTGGAGCGAATAGGCCCCTGTGGACGGGGCACCTACGGTGTCAACGGTTGTTGACCAAGACACGTCGGAGCAGTTGTCAGAAGCCTCAAGGTTGGAAGGTTCCCAAACCTCCGAGCATTCGACGGTGGGGTTGGTCAATTCGCTGAGAATTGTGGGTGCGATGTTGTCGCGAATGGACAGGGTTTGGGTGGCTTCTGCGAAATTTCCGCAGGCGTCTGTGACAACGAACGTGCGGACCAAATCGTAGTTGTTGTCGCAACCTTGGAACACGGTGTCAAGGCTTGTGGTGATTTCGTAGGAGGAACAGTCGTCGTCGGCCACTGCATCTTCAAACACGGGATCCTCGTCGCAGCTGTAGGCCGCGTCGGCAGGGACGAAAGTGAAGTAGGGGACGTCGCCGTCGGTGACCGTGACCGTTTGAATTTCCAAAACGGAGTTGCCGCACAAGTCCGTGGCCAAAAACCGCCGCTCCAAGATGTATTCCTGCGGGCAATTTGTGGGGGGCAACGAGTTGAAAATGGCAATGGAAATGTCTTCTTGTTCTGTGCAGTTGTCTGTCGCAGTGGCAGGCGGGTAAACGAAGCTGCTTCCGCACGGCAACACCACGTCGTCAGGCATTTGAAGCACGGGAGGAGTGTTGTCTCGGACGAACACCGTTTGCTGACCTGTCGAGGTGTTTCCGCAAAGGTCCGTTGCCGAAAACGTGCGATGCACCGTGTATTCTCCAGGGCAGTCGCCCTCCACTGTCGTGGGTTCACCTTCGGTGACTGGAAGGATGCCGTCGCAAGCGTCTGTGGCGAAGGCCGTTGCGTAAGTCGGTCCTTCGCTGCAGCTGAAGGTCGCGTTGGATGGGACAGTCAAGGAAGGGGCCACTTGGTCGACGACCTCCACGGTCTGAACGTGGGTTGACGTCAAACCACAACCGTCTGTTGCCGTGAAGGTCCGGGTTCGAGTGAATTCACTCGGGCACGCACCGTTGACAACGGATTCCACCATGGAAAGCGAGGCTGTGCTGCAATCGTCGGAGGCGGTCACGACGAATTCCGCGTCCAATTCCTCGAGCTCCACAGGGCAATTCAGGAGGTAGTCGGGCGGCAACGAACCGAGCACAGGGGGCGTGTCGTCCGTGACGTCGACAAACCCCTGGATTTGGTCAAACGACTCTAGGTTTCCAATGAAGTATTCGGCCACAGCGTCGTTGTCCGATGCGCAGATGGACGAGGACTCTTCGCACGAAGTGAAGTCGGTGGAAGTCACCCCGTAACCGCCGTAAATGACCCCTTCCACACAGGAAGTCCAGTCAAAGCTGCCGCCAAGTCCGAGACCTCCGTTGATGCCGTTGGCTCCATAGCCTTCTTGGAAGGGGTAGCTGACAAGCAAGTTGGACGTCTCGAGGTACACGACTTCTCCTGCCAAATCTCCTGCACCCACCAGCTTTGAAATGTGGGGTTTGATCTGCCACACGGTCCATTCCGCCACTTCGTCCGACGTCGCTGCGTTGTCGTTGACGTTGCCGCCGGCCGCGGTCCATGCGGCTCCTGAGGTTCCCTGATTGAAATAAAAATCCACCTCAAATCGTGCGTTGACGTTGTTGGCGTTAATCACGGTTCCTTGCAGCCGCGCCACGTTTTCAGGGTAGACGGTCCAAGTCAAGCCCTCCGTCGATTCGTTGAATTTGTTGGTGCTTGTCAGTCCCGTGGCTGTGAAATCTTGCAATTGAATTGTCCCCATGGCGGAGGCGAGGCCTGCCGCCCGCACCGCCATGCAGGAAGTCGAGGAACCGGTGGTGTGTTTGAAGATGCTGGCCCAGTAACCCGCGGTACACGTGGTTGTGAACGCGGGGAAGTTGGGGAGCGCCAGCATGGGGTTGCCTTCGGAGCACGAGATTTCAACCGGATTCAGCGATTCAGAATTGAAGCTCAAAGTGCAGCTTTCGCACGACGTTTGGCCTTCAAAATCGAGGGGCACGGCGAACCCCAGAAGGACGAAGAAAAGAGGGACGAATCTCATGGTTGAGTGTGATTTGGCAAAAGGAGTCCTCGCGCGCCCGACTTGCGCGATACATAATATAATTAAAATTACAGAATCGACTTGACTTGGCGGTCAGTGCGTGGAAAAATTGTTCTGAAAAGCGAACAAAACAATTCCGGCCGCGACACCCACATTCAAGCTTGAGGTTTTTCCACTCATGGGGATGGCGACCGTCTTCGCGCAATGGCGCATCACCTCTGGGGAAATGCCTGAATGTTCGTCTCCAAGCACAAGGCAGGTTGGGGTGGAGGATTCAAGGCTGCGGAGGGGGGCGGCACCTTT
>JBDQOS010000205.1:0-7431 GCA_040261075.1 Flavobacteriales bacterium | reverse complement strand
CCGAATCGATCCATGGAGAGAGTAGCGCCATCTACATCCGCGTCGTGACCATTCAAAGATTCATCATTGGCATTTCCATTAAAAGGAAACCACGCCACCAGCCCATCGGTCGGCACGTAATCTGGGATTTGGCTGAACGCATTCAAGCTCAGCACAGCAAGAAAAACAGCAACGAGATTTTTCATCACAGCGGGTTTAGTTAAGTCACAAGACCCTCAAAAATACCCGCACACCACACCCTCCCCAAAGAATTACAAGGTTATCCGGAGATTATATGCCGCGCCGTTCAACCAGTTCTCCCGCACCAACAATCCGGAGGCCAGCCCCGTACCTTTGGGACATGCTGCAGAACTTGAAACCGCGCGCGCGGGCCGCGAAGGCCTGTGCCGCCACCCTGACCGTCACCGCCCTCTTCACGACCGCCACCACGGCCCAAACCCCATGTGTCGATGGCTTCGCCGCAGGCTACCCCTGCGCCAACGTCGACTTCCTGTCCTTCCTTGGCGTGGACGAAGTAGGGGGAGGGGAGATGAATGACATTTGGGGTTGGGTCGACCCGACCGACAGCACCGAATACGTCCTCCTCGGCCGAACCAACGGCACCGCCTTCATCAACATCTCGGACCCGCTCAACCCCGTGCTCGTGGCGAACCTGCCCACCAACACGGTGAGCTCGCTTTGGCGCGACATCAAGGTGCACAACAACCACGCGTTCATCGTGTCGGAAGCCAACGGCCACGGGATGCAGGTGGTCGACTTGACGCAGCTCAGCGCCATCGCCAACCCGCCCCAGCAAATCGGTGCTGACGCGCTCTACACGGGCTGGGGGAACGCCCACAACATCGTGATCAACGAAAGCACGGGCCGCGCCTACGGCGTGGGCACCGGCACCTTCCAGGGCGGACTTCACATCCTCGACATCACCGACCCCCTCAACCCGACCTTGATTGGCGACTTCGCCGGGGACGGCTACACCCACGACGCGCAGGTCGTCTCGTACAACGGCCCGGACAGCAACTTCCAAGGAAAGGAAATCGCGTTCTGCTGCAACGAAAACACGGTCACCATCGTGGACGTGACGGACGCCGCCGACGCCACCCTGATCAGCGCCACCGGATACGCCGGCTCGAACTACACCCACCAGGGCTGGTTGACGGAAGACCACGCCTACTTCATCAGCAACGACGAACTCGACGAACAAAACCTCGGGGTGAACACGACGTCCTTCATTTGGGACGTGTCCGACCTCAGCGCTCCAGAGCTCATCGGCACCTTCGTCAGCACCTCGTCGGCCATCGACCACAACATGTACGTCCGTGATTCGCTCGTGTATCAGTCCAACTACCGGGCGGGTCTACGCATCCTGAACGCGTCAAACATCGCCGACGGCGAATTGGAGGAGGTGGGCTACTTCGACGTTTACCCGTCGGACGACGCGCCTCAATTCAACGGGAGCTGGTCGAACTACCCGTACTTCCCCTCCGGCGTCATCGCCGTGTCGCACATCGAAGAGGGCGTCTTCTTCCTGAAGATGTCGGACGTGATCGTCGACTACGGCTGCACCGACGCGGAAGCGTGCAACTACGACCCCGACGCGACGCAGGACGACGGGTCGTGCCTCGCGTTCAACGTCTGCGGCGAGTGCGAAGGGGAGGAGCTGTTTTGCGTGGGCTGCACGGACGAGGCGTCCTGCAACTACTCGGACGTGACGACCATTGACGACGGGTCGTGCTTCGAAATGGACGCCCCCGCACCCCAGTCCGCCATCCAAACCCTCGACCCCGTGACCTTCACGGCCGAACCCAACTCGTACTGGTTCGCCACCGAGGATGCGGTCGACGCCCTCACCGTCGCCGTGTCGTACACCTTCCCGACGTTGTTGGAGTCGGACTCGTCGGTTTGGGCGGCGCATTCCAACGCGGAGTTCAACGCGACAGGCGGCAAGGAGAATCCAGACATGGGAGCGGGCCAGTTCCACCCCAACAACGCGTATTGGATGCTCTTCGACGTCTACCAAGACGTCCTTTTCGAGTCGGTCGAAGTTTATTCTGAGAGCGGCGGCAACCACACGGTTGAAATCCGCGACGCGGCGGGCGCCCTTGTGGCTTCGGTTTCCCAATCACTCGCGGCAGGCCAAAACGTCTTCACCCTCAACGTGGAAGTCCCGGCCGGCGAAGGCTACCAGATCCGTTCCGGCACCAACGAGCCCTTCCTCTGGCGCGACGACAACAACGCGTCCGTCAACTTCCCGTACAACGTGGGTTCGTTGGCGAGCATCACAGGCACGACCATCCAAGGTCCAAACCAGTACGCCTACTACTATTTCTACTACAACTGGACCATGTCCTCTTCCAACCCGTGCCTCTCGGACCGAGTGGAGTTCACGGTCACCGTGGACAACACCCAAACCGTGGGGCTGCTCCAGTCAACGTCCGCAAGGAAGGTGACCCAGGTTCTCGACCTCACAGGACGCGAAGTCGCCCATCCGAGCAACCAACTCGTGTTGGTGGTGTATTCCGACGGAACGGTGGAAAAGCGGTTCGTGGGTGAGCGGGGCCTTTAACCACGTCTTTTCTGTTACCTTGGAATCATGGAACTCAAGGACGTGGTCAAGGGAATGTGTCATCTCGCGGAGGTGGAGGTGAAGGACGTTCCGCTGATTCGGATCAGAAAGGGCGAGGGACTTCAAGACATCTACGTGGAGCTTCGAACACCGCGCAAGAAGGTTCGTTCGTACTACAACGCGGCCAAAGGTGTGATCAACGAAGTGGACATTCGCGAAGCGCACGAGCGCACCGACAGCAGTCGTCTGCTGGAATTGGCCAACGAATTGGCGAAGGAGGAAACGAACATGGACGCCTTTCGAATAGGTTTGGTTGGAAATGAGTAACGCACCTCGACCTGTTGTCCTCTATGTGGACGACGAATCAGCCAACTTGACCGCGTTCAATGCGGCTTTTCGTCGCGAGTTCGACGTGCGGTTGGCGCAAAGCCCCGTCGAGGCCTTGGAGGCCCTGGACACCGAGCAGGTAGATGTCTTGATCACCGACCAGCGCATGCCACGCATGACGGGCATTGATTTGGTGCGCGGAACGAAGGAGTCGCACCCCGAAGTGGTCAAAATGATTTTGACGGGGTTTGCAGACCACGAAGTGGTGATGGCGGCTCTGAACGAAGGGTTGGTGTACCGATTCTTCGAGAAGCCGTGGAGCCGTGACAACATCGTCAAGGAAGTGCTTGCGGCGTTCACCATGTTGCAAGCGTACCGAAAGCGCAAAAGCCAACTGCTCGAGATGAGGCACAACCTCCAGCGCGGGGTTGAAAGTGTGGACGAGTTGTTGGGGCACTTGACTGTCCGTCAAGACGAGTTGGGCTTGGGACTTGCGCACGAGCTCAAGGAGATCCTGGGCGGACATTGAACGGTTGGATGGCGCTTTTTTGAAAGAACATTTCGCAGAAAAAGCGTTGCAACGTAAATCCGGCGTATCTTAGAAATGAAATTTGGGAGTTTGAGCAAGAAGAGATCATTGGACGCAACCGATGTTGCGATTCTCGAGGCCCTGCAAGTGGACGCAAGCATGACCAACCAAGCCGTTGGTGAACGGGTTGGGTTGACTCCAGGTCCGACGCATTCGCGAATCAAGCGACTTAAAGAGGAGGGGGTCATTCGCGGGGTGCACGCCGACCTAGATTGGCGCGGTTTGGGCTACGAGTTTTTCACCACAGTGGACGTCAAGGTGGCATCAAACCATGCAGAGGAGGTCGAGAAATCGCTCAGCCAGGTTCCGAATGTTTGGAATTTGTGTCGCCTGAAGTCCGTCGAACCAAGTCAGGAGGTGACGTACCGGTTTTGGGGCGTGACCGATTCTCGAGAAACGTTTTTGACGATTTGCCAATCGCTGCTTCAAGCGTTTGACGGCTTTGTTGACATCCAAATCCAAGAGGTTGAGCTTCTTCAACGGCAACCTGAGGTTGTGCAGGTGGGTCGGGTCGCACTTGGCGATGCTGTGGAGGTGTGGAAGCCTTCGGACGAGGCTCCCCGTTGAAGGCGAGGTGCCTTGCTCAATTGGTCAACGTCGAGGCAACAGGGAGGGAGCGACGCCGTTGATGTAATGTTCCATCAATCCAAGGCTGTCGGCCGTGTCCGCGCCTTCAAAACCTTCGAATCCTTGCAATTCCCCGCTCAGGTGAGCTGCGTTGAGGGCTTCGAGAAACGGCTGAGCCAACGGCAAATAGCTCCAATGCCACGCTTCTGGTTGGTAACCGGTTCGCGCGGGATCAGCGGTGTACACTTCGACAAATCCGAAATGGTGTGCCTTCTTTCTCAACCAGGCAACGACTTGGGCGCCGTCTCCTTGAATGAAATCTGAGGGCTCCAAGCTGTGGATGTCTACGTCGGTGCCCCAATGGTGCCGGCTGCTTCCGGGCATCGAGCTGTACAAAAGGATGTCACGCGCTTTGTCGATGTCGGTCCAGCCCATGTAGTGTGGCCGCGCCCACTTGCGGTTCCAAATGGCGCGTTGGTGTCCAAACGTGCGCGTGGCACTCAACGCAGTCAATCGAATGCCGTTTGCCAGCGCCGAATCGTGCATGGCCACGAACGCGTTTCGCGCTTCGGTTCTCAGATAAAGCCCGTCGCGCGAACACATGCGCGCCGGCAATTCAGAAAACGCGGAATCTTCCGCAGGGCGCACGTTTCCAAGCAGCTCCTCGAGGTGGGGGATTGCAGGTGCTGAGAACTCAGACGTCGCAGGAGGTGTCGATTCGACAATCAACGTATCGTGGACCAGCTCAAGGGTCGAGGGTGAAACCGGATTTGGACTTGTGCACCCCACCGCGAAAGCAGTGAACAGCACACCAGCCAATTTCCCCGAAACCATGCTCAGTGCAGTCCCTTGTCGGCGAGGTAGCGCTCTGCGTCCAGCGCAGCCATGCAGCCAGTTCCTGCAGCCGTGATGGCTTGGCGGTACACCTTGTCCGCCGCGTCGCCACTCACGAACACGCCTTCGACGTTGGTCTTGCTCGTGCCAGGTTTTGCGTTGACGATGTAGCCTTGGTCGTCGAGGGTGATGAAGTCCTTGAAGACGTCGGTGTTGGGCTTGTGACCAATCGCCACGAAGAACCCTGTGGCGGGAATGACGTGCTCTTCGCCCGACACGTTGTTCTTCACCTTGACGCCGTCGACGGCTTCAGCTCCAAGCACCTCCACCGTCTCGGTGTTGTACAGGACTTCGATGTTGTCGAGGCTGTTGACGCGGTGCTGCATGGCTTTCGACGCGCGCATTTCGTCGCGACGGATGAGCATGGTGACCTTGGTGCAGAGTTTGGCGAGGTAGCTCGCCTCTTCGCAGGCGCTGTCACCGGCACCGACAATCACCACTTCCTGGTTGCGGTAGAAGAACCCGTCGCACACTGCGCAGGCACTTACGCCTCCGCCGAGGTCGCGCAGGCGCAACTCGCTTTCGAGGCCGAGCCATTTCGCGGACGCTCCCGTGCTGATGATGACGGTGTCGGCGTGGATTTCCGTTTCCTGGTTGTCGCCCACCCAAACCTTGTGCACCGGCCCGCTGAAGTCCACTTTCGTGACCCATCCGTAGCGCACGTCCGTGTCGAAACGCTTGGCTTGATCTTCCAGGTCCTTCATCATTTGGGGACCGTTGATGCCTGAAGGGTAGCCCGGGAAGTTGTCGACTTCCGTTGTTTCCGTCAGCTGCCCGCCAGGTTGCTGTCCTTGGTAGAGGACGGGCTTCATGTCCGCACGGGCGGCGTAGATGGCGGCGGTGTATCCAGCGGGGCCCGATCCAACGATGAGGCAGCGGTGATGTTCAGGAGTGCTCATGGTGTCTTGTCAATGTGAACCCCAAAAATACAGGCCTCACCGCACCCCTCGTGCATCCAAGGTCACACGCACCTCCAAAACTTGTCAACGCCCCATCCACGCGCCTCAGCGCAGTCCTCGGTCGATGGCCACGAAGGCGTCCCACAGCACGTCGTCCGGCGGCGGCGCCAAAATCGACACGGTCTCTCGTTTCACGGGATGGATGAAGTCGATCCGTCGCGCGTGCAGATGAATGGACGCGTTGTCGTTGGTGCGACGTGCACCGTACTTGACGTCGCCCTTGATGGGGCATCCGAGTTGGGCCATGGTCGCGCGGATTTGGTGGTGGCGCCCCGTCTTGGGAAGGACCTCCACGAAAGCGTAATGATCCGACTTTCCGCGCACCTCGTACATCAATTCGCATTCCTTGCGGTTGTCCGAAGGCTTGGCGTGCGCGAAGCTTTTGTTCAGCTTTTCGTTCTTTTCGAGGTAGTTGATGACGTGGCCTTCCTCGGCGGGCGGGTTGGGCTTCACCACGGCCCAGTAGGTCTTTTGCATCTCGCGGTGCCGGAACATGGTGCTGAGCCGCTTGTGCGCTTTGCTCGTCCGCGCGTAGAGAATCACGCCGCTGACGGGGCGATCCAAGCGGTGCACCGTCCCGATGTAGGCCTTGCCGGGCTTGTTGTACTTGTGCGCAACGTACTCTGCCACGACTTCGCACAGGCTCGCCTCGCCGGTTCCGCTTCCCTGCACGACATCGCCGCTCCGCTTGTTGACCGCCACGATGTGGTTGTCTTCATACAACACCTGCAAGTTGTCCTTGGTGCTGTGCACAATGGGGGACTTGGGGGCTTTGACGAAGCGGTGGAACGCGCCGTCGTTGCGCCGAGGTTGGTCGTCGCGTGGCCCCTGCGCCATCAGTACTGCTCGGATTCGTTGGGGAAGTCCACCGCGCGCACGTCACGGACGTATTGTTGGATGGCGCCGAGCATTTGGTCTCCCAAATCGCTGTAACGCCTCAGGAAACGAGGGGAGAAGGCTTGAGTGATGCCCAGCATGTCGTGCAGCACGAGCACCTGGCCGTCGCAATCCGCGCCCGCGCCAATGCCGATGGTGGGGCACTCGACTGAGGCGGTCACCTCCCCAGCAAGCGAGGCCGGAATTTTCTCAAAAACGATGCTGAAGCAGCCGATGTCGTTCAGCAGTTTGGCGTCTTCCTTCAAGCGCTGCGCTTCTTCTTCTTCCTTGGCGCGCACAGTGTAGGTCCCAAACTTGTAGATGGACTGCGGCGTCAACCCCAAGTGCCCCATCACAGGAATGCCTGCGGAGAGGATGCGCTCGATGCTTTCTTTGACTTCACGACCACCCTCGAGTTTCACGGCGTGAGCGCCACTTTCCTTCATGATGCGGATGGCGCTGTTCAACGCCTCTTTCGAGTTGCCTTGGTACGTGCCGAATGGAAGGTCCACCACCACCAACGCACGCTTTGCCGCGCGGACCACAGCTTGCGCATGGTAGATCATGTGGTCGAGGGTGATGGGAAGGGTGGTTTCGTGGCCGGCCATCACGTTGGAGGCGCTGTCACCCACGAGGATGATGTCCACGCCCGCTTG
>JBDQOS010000204.1:0-3187 GCA_040261075.1 Flavobacteriales bacterium | reverse complement strand
GCGCAAGGGTGCCTTCGCAGGGCAATTCAAGCGTACGCTCGATGTACACGCTGTCGGAGAAGTACGCCATGCCGCCCGGAGCGTGGCCCTGGTACGAAATGCCGTAAGCTCCTTCCACGTAATACACCATCGTGTCCACAGGGTTTTCGCTGGTTTGGCCGTTGCCAAAATCCCACAAATGCATGAACACGTCTTCGCTCGCATCCGCCTCGAACACCACCGTGTTCGAGTCAATGCCAATCACACCGTCCACGGTGTCCGGCAGGAAATACCACGTCGATTGAACGTTCGGCGGGTCGGGCAAGCCCGGCCCCTGCTCCACATAGGGGTCGCATCCAGTGACGGCCAACAGTGCGGCGGCCAAGGCGACAAGGGAGGTGTGCTTGAGGTTCATTCGTATCCGGGGTTTTGGGTCAATTGACCGTTGGACAAGGTGATTTCGGCATTCGGGATGGGGAACAACTCGCTCTTCCCAACCACAAAGCCTTCGAGGACATCTGCGGCTCGGCCCTGACGCACCAGGTCGAAGAACCGGTGCCCCTCCAAACCGAGCTCCACGCGACGCTCGTGGTAGATGGTCTCCAACAACGCGTCGCCCGTCAAATCAGCAACCGCGCTCCAAGGCACGGCTGCGCGGTCGCGCACCATTTTCAACGACACCTTGGCCGCCTCGTCGTCTCCGAGTCGATTGCAGGCTTCGGCATGTATCAACAACACGTCGGCGAAACGAATCACGCGGTCGTTGGACCCGCCGTTGGGGTTGGGGTCTCCAAAGGGCGCCAATTCGGCGGATGGATTGAAGTATTTCCGTGCATAATAGGGATGAGGCATCCCCGTCGCGTCCTCCGTCAATTCGCCCCAGTCCGACACGTTGTCTCCGAGCTTGTAAACCGTGTAGCCAAGTCGAGCATCCGTTTTGGTGATGACGTCCGGTCCGATTTGTTCTTCCCAAACTTCAAACTCGTCTACAAAGTCTTGGGTAGGCAAATTGAAACCGTATCCGCTGAAGGATCCCCGTGCGCGCTGGAACACGTTGGTGTACGACCCTTCGCTCCAAAACTGAGCGCCCCAGTTGCCGCCAGAGTTGTTCGCGTATTGGATTTCCCAAATGCTGCCCGGGCCGTTTTCTCCCGCGTCCGTGAAGATGTTGCCGTAGTTGGGGTCGAGGAAATACTCTCCGGAGCCGACCACTTCCTCGCACCGGGTGCGGCACTCGGACCAATTGCCTTGGTACAAGTGCACCTTGGCGAGGAGGGCGTTGGCCGCACCGCGCGTGGCCCGTCCCGTTTGGGAAGTGCTGTAGGCGCTCTTCTCGGGGAGGTTGGCCGCCGCCTCTTCAAGGTCCAAGACGATTTGGGCCCAAACTTCTTCGGCCGTTGCCCGCGGCTGCGCGTACTCCGACGGCGCCAACGGTTGCGTCACAAGCGGAACCCCACCGAAGGTCGTCACCAAATTGAAGTACCAGAACGCGCGCAGGAACTGTGCTTCTCCGAGCAGGGCGAGCTTGTCCAACTCGTCCATCTCAATCGGCGGCACATTTTCCAGCACGGTGTTGCAGTAAGCGATTCCCTTGTACGCCGTCTTCCACTCGCCCAGCACGATGGTGCTCGCTGCGTCGCCTGTGAACTTGGAAAACTCGAGCAAGTCAGGAGCATCGGTGTCGCCCGATCCGCCTTTGTCCGAGTCGTCGCTTACGATGTCACCAAAGAACCAACGGAAGTGCGCCCCCTCGGTGATTTCGAGCTGCAAAGGAGCGTAGCACGCGATCACTGCGGCCTCCGCATCGTCCGCGGTTTGGTAGAAATTGCTCGCCAAGCTTCCGATGTACGGGTCTCGGTCCAAGAAGTCCTTGGAACAGCTCGACAGAAGGCCCATCAGGAGAAAACATCCTGCAGCCCAAAAGCATGTGTTGTTGTGTCGTTTCATCAGAATGTTGCGCTTAAGCCCATCTGGAAGATGCGTGGTGAGGGGTAAAATCCACGGTCAATGCCGATTTCCAACGTTCCTCTTGTCCCGATTTCGGGATCAAGTCCAGAATAGTTGGTGAACGTGAACAGGTTGGTTGCACTGGTGTAGATCCGGAGTTTGGAAATGCCCAAAGAATTGAGCGTTCCGGACGGCAACGTGTAGCCCAATTGCAAGGACTTGATTCGCAAGTACGAACCGTCTTCGATGAATCGGTCCGACACGCGGTTGTTTTGGTTGGCATCTGACGCAGTCATCCGTGGAACGTCGTCGGACGTTCCCTCTCCAACCCAACGGTCCAACATCCACGAAGGCAAATTGGACGTTCCCAAATCGTAGCGGAACATCCCCAAATACAGGTCGTTTCCGTAGCTGCCCTGCAAGAACAGCGTGGCGTCCAACCCTTTCCAATTGGCCCCAAAATTCAGGCCGTAAGTGAACACCGGGTGCGGAGATCCCAAGACGACTTTGTCGTCGGCATTGATGACGCCGTCGTCGTTTTGGTCGACAAAAATGACGTCGCCGGCACTGGCGTTTTCTTGGATGGAATTCTCCGCTTCTTCTTGCGTTTGGAAAATCCCTGCCGTCTCGTAGCCGTAGAAGGAGGCCATGGGCAAACCGATGTCCGAAATGGCCACAAAGTCGTTGCCCGTTCCAAACACCTGCCCCGTGAAGATGGGCGTGTTCAAGCTGTCCACCGAAGCACCGAGGTCGGTGACTTCGTTTTTGTAGAACGAAATGTTGCCGTTCACGTCGTACGTGAAGTCGCCCTCTCCCCCTTGGTAGCCGAGTGCCAATTCCAATCCACGGTTGCGGGCTGAAGCCACGTTGGAAGGACCGGGTTCAAATCCCACGGTACCCGGCACAGGCACGTAAGCCAACATGTCGAGGGTGTTCTTCTCAAACACATCGAAAATCACGTTCAGCCTTCCCTCGAAGAAATCGGCATCCAAGCCGAGGTTGAACTGCTCCATGGTCTCCCACCCCAATTCCGGGTTGGCTACGGCGAATTGACCTGAGCCCAAGGTTTGGAGCTGGGACGTACCGAAGGTGTAGTTGATGCCGTTGACGATACGAGGAATGTAGCTGTACTCGCCGATTTCGGCGTTGCCGTTTAGGCCCCAACTTCCTCGGACTTTGAACAGGTCAATCCAATCCTTCTCGTCAAACCAAGGGCGCTCGGTCAGGTTCCAAGCAGCCGAAAACGAGGGGAAAATGCCGT
>JBDQOS010000203.1:0-3250 GCA_040261075.1 Flavobacteriales bacterium | reverse complement strand
CATTCCCCTGACCATCAAGGTCGACGCGGCCACGCACGCGGTTGAATTGACGAGCGATGCCGGAAAGTACAAGCTTACTGGCGCGAATGCGGACGAGTTCCCACAGGCGCCTGCGCTCGAAGAAGCCACCGGCGTGAACATGAGGGCGGACACCTTGGTCTCGGCCATCAACCGCACGTTGTTTGCGGCAGGCAGCGACGACCTGAGACCGGTGATGAGCGGGATTTTCTTTGAAATGTACTCCGACAACGTGCGCTTCGTGGCCACGGACGCCCACCGCTTGGTGCGTTACGCTCGGACCGACGCCTCCGCCCCGGAAACGGCGTCGTTCATCGTCCCGAAAAAGCCTTTGACGTTGCTGAAAAACGCCGCCTCGTCGGCCGAAACCGTCAACATTTCGTTCACCGACTCCAACGCGTGCTTCACCTTTGACGACGTCACCATCCTGTGCCGCCTGATCGAAGGAAAATACCCCAACTACGAGGCAGTCATTCCGAAGGACAACCCCAATCGAATGACCATCAACCGCAACCTGTTTCTTCAGGCCATTCGCCGTGCGGCCATTTTCGCAAACAAGACGACGCACCAAGTCCGGTTGCGCATTGCGGGCAGCGAATTGACGGTGAGCGCGGAGGATTTGGACTTTGCCAACGAAGCCACGGAGCACTTGGCGTGCAGCTACCACGGCGAGGACATGGAAATCGGGTTCAACAGCAAGTTCCTCGTGGACATGCTCAACAACCTCTCTGCGGAGGAAGTGAACCTCGAATTGAGTGCGCCCAACCGCGCGGGGATCATTCGTCCAAGCGAGCCCGAAGAGCCCGGAGAAGACGTGCTGATGCTGGTCATGCCGGTGATGCTCAACAACTGAACGATCCCAGTTTAGGATTGCGAGGGCGTCCCGAAGGTGGGAGGCTCCGTGCTTGACTGCGACCTTGGTTTCGGAGGTGAGGGTGGAGCCTCGGAGGTTGTCGCACCTTCTAAGGCTTCCCTTGCGCGTTGCGCCAGCGTGTCGGGGTGGTCCGGGTGAGCGGCCATCCACCACTCCGGCAGCGGCGCATGCGGGTCTTCGAGCTCAAATCTGTACACCGGGTCCTTGGGGCCTTGCCGGCGGTACGCGAGCGCAAGGAGGGTGCCGACGACGGCGCCGCTCAAATGACCTTCCCAGCTGACGTGGTCGTCGATCGGAAGCATCCACCACACGATGCCTCCGTACAGGAATGCCACAGCGAGGCTCACTCGAAGCAGGAGCCGGTTCTCGCGCACGATTCCACTGGTGAATAGGAAGGCAGCCAACCCGTAAATCAACCCGCTGGCGCCAATGTGGTTGCCGTCCACCGCCAACCCCCAAAGCATCAGACCGCTTAAGAAGAAAAGCCAAAGCCAGACCCGCAAGGCAATGGAGCGGTAGAAGTAAAACAGAAACCCATTAAGGGTGAAGAAGCTCATGGTGTTGTTCCACAAGTGGCCCCAGTCGCCGTGCAGGAAAGGGTAGGTGAGAATGCCCGTCAAGCCGCGCCATTGCCTCGGGTGCACACCGTGCTTTCGCCACCCCAATTCCAGGGTTTCGTTGAGGACAAAAACACCCCAAATGGCCACGAGAAAGGCCATCGTGAACCACAGGGCGTAACCAAGCCGCATGCGGTCGCTGATTGGGGCGCGGGGTGCAGGAGATGAAGAACGACTCACTCCCCGAAGATAACCCGCGACCGACCAGCGGGTTGCGATGCCATTAACACAAAGGCTGTGAAAACTGCACAGGACGTCGCTCAGAAGGCATGAAGGTGGCGGGTAGTTTTGGAAACGACTGCACCCTAACAAACTGCAAGCGTCATGCAACCCAACGAAATCCACGCCCTCATTCAATTGCTGGACGACCCCGACGAAGGAGTGTACCAGCATGTGCGGGAACAGCTGATTGCCAAAGGCACGGCTGTGCTCCCCGCGCTGCTTGAATCGCGCGAGTCCCATGCGCAATGTGCCGAGCACGAACGCCGCATGGACGAATTGGTCGACGGGTTGCACGGAGCGTTCGTGCACAACGGATTGCGCGATTGGTTCGACTCTGGCGCAGAGTGCGCAATTGAAGGCGGGCTTTGGGTTCACAAAGCAGCCGACCCACTTCTGGACATGGAGGCGTTGCGTGCCGAGTACGACAAGCTGAAGCGCAACGTCTGGCTTGAATTGAACGAAGAGCTCACGGCACTTGAGCAAGTGCGGATTCTCAACCACATTCTGTACGACGTGGAGGGGTTCACCAACGCCAAGAGCGGGCAACCCGATCCGAGTCAAGCGTTGCTCGGAGAGGTGATGCGTGAGAAAAAGGGAAATCCGTTGGGTTTGGGCATTTTGTACTTGAGCCTCGCTCAAGACCTGAACCTCCCCATTCACGGGGTCAACCTCCCCAACCACTTCATCTTGTGCTACTGCGACGAGCACCACATTCACCACGAATCGGAGCAGCCGGACAACCAAGCGCCAGGAGGGGTGTTGTTTTACATCAATCCGTTCAGCCAAGGCACCGTCATCAACAAAGCTGAGGTGAGTGAATTTCTGAGCCACCTTGAATTGCCCGTTGACGAAAAGAACTGCGGTCCCTGTGGGAGCGTGGACATCGTGCGACGTCTCATTGGAAACGTGGCGTACGGGTACGAGCGTAGCGGGCACATTCGCCAGGCAGAGAAAATGCGCGAACTCTTGATGTTTGTCGAGACAGGGGCCACCGAGACGCCGTCGGCGGATTCCTCTTCGGAAAGTGGCGAGGCATCGGAGGGAGGCTTGCTCTGAATCAAGTCTGGCTTCTCAAGTGAAAGGCGTGGTGAGTCCACGCCTTTTCCTGTACATTGGCCTCTCAAACACACGAATCGCCATGTGGACAGAACGCGACAATCGCCTGGTACGAGAATTCCGGTTCAAGGATTTTCAAGAAGCCTTCACTTTCATGACAAGGGTGGCTTTTTTGTCCGAATCGCACGGACACCACCCCACCATGGTCAACACGTTCAGTTATGTGAGGATTGAGTTGCACACGCACGATGCGGGAGGAGTCGTGACGCGAAAGGACCATGAGTTGGCGCAGGACATAGACGCGCTGCTCCAGTAAGCATCTGCTCTCCGCCCTCGCGGCGCAAGTTTGAAGCACGAAAAAAGGCACCCTTTGGGGTGCCTTTTTTGCACTCGGCCGGAACGAATTACTTCGCTTCGGCGGGGTTTACGAACGCCTTGATCTTCAGGATCGTCTGTCCTGGAT
>JBDQOS010000202.1:0-5649 GCA_040261075.1 Flavobacteriales bacterium | reverse complement strand
GCTCTCCCATGGACCGAAACACTTCCCTCGGGAAATGTTGGGATTCGTCCCATTCCATGCGATGAGGTAAAATTTCGCTTTTGGCAAAATCACGGATGCTGTCGCGCATCAAAAGTTGGTCGGCCGTCAAAGTAAGCTGCATGCGTTCCTTTCGTTGAGGGTGACAAAGTTCGGGAAAGATGGTTCCCCGGTCAGCGATGAAGTCCAGAAGTGTCTCTCCCCGATTCACAAACGTGGAGGTAGGGCGCCCACGCAGCCCGTTCCGTGGAAGACGGCTGAAGACGAGTCCAAAATACATCTTCATTCACATCACCCCTTCCCCACGCCCGGAGGACGCGCCTGGCCGCATTGGCATCAAACAGGGGGTGTGCCCGCAACGAAGAAAATGTCATTGAGTCCAAACACATTGGCCGAACGAGCAGGGTGTCGACTCGAACACGTCGGCGATTGGAGGCGAAAACAGCGGAATCCAACCCATAGACCTGGGCCCATTGATCCACCGACGCAAAACCGCCGAGTGCCTCGCGGTACTTCACTGTCCTGGCGGACAACACAGGACCGATTCCAATCAAAACCTGAAGCTCATCAGAAGTGGCGGAATTCAACTCAACAGGCGCCAAGTCGCCGTGACCAACCACTTCTCGAGCACGCACACCTCGATTGCGGTCGATTGCGTCGCGTGATTCCCCTGCCGCACGGCCTCGGGAGCGGCCCTTCTTGGGCTTGAGCCGGGGCATGACGTACGGTGAAAAGTCTTCCAACCAACACATCAGGTCCGAGGCATTCGCTTGTGGAACGTTCTCGAGGTTGGCTTCCCACCGAGACGTCCTCCACAGGTGATTCCCAGCACCGGCCGCCACCAAAAGGCAAGCCCACCCCCATTCGCGGAAGCGTGCATGCCGTGTTCCAAAAAACGATTTTGACCTGTCAGTCGTAGCGTTTGATTTCTCCACTCTTCACCCTCCGCATGTAATCCCCCAAATCGTCTTTAACCTCCCGTGCCATGAAATACAATCCCAACACGTTGGGAAAGCACATGGCAAAAATCATTGCATCCCCAAAGTCAAAGACGCTTTGAGCGCTGATGGCCGAACCAACGACCACGAAGACACAGAAAAGCGCTTTGTACGTGATGTCCATGGCACGAGTCTCACCGAACAAATACGTCCATGCCTTCAGGCCATAGTAACTCCAACTGATCATCGTGCTTAACGCAAACAAGATCACAGCCACAGACAAGACCACAGGGAACCAGGACAACGTTTGGCTGAATGCAGAAGATGTCAGGTTGATGGCCTGAAGCTCGCCAGCTTGAGCACTGGCCAGGACACCCGCTTGGTCGTACATGCCGTAATCTGAAATGACAATGACCAACGCGGTCATGGTGCAAATGACCACGGTGTCAATGAAAGGCTCCAACAGGGCCACCACACCTTCGCTCACAGGCTCGTCGGTCTTCGCCGCGCTGTGCGCGATGGAAGCGGAACCGATGCCCGCTTCGTTCGAGAAGGCCGCGCGCTTGAATCCCTGAATCAACACTCCCACAAGGCCTCCGTACATCGCATCGCTGCTGAAGGCTCCGCTGAAGATTTTGCCAAAGGCCGCAGGAACCTCCCCGAGGTTGCCAAATATCACGGCCAGTGCTCCAAGGATGTAAATCCCGACCATGAATGGCACTACTTTGTCGGTTACCCGAGCAATGCTCTTGATGCCGCCGAGAATGATCACCGCCACAAGAGCGGACATGACGAGTCCAAAAATCCAGCCGTTCCCAAAAAACATGGAAGATTCGCCACCGGTTACGGCAATCAATTGACTCGTGGCCTGGTTGATTTGAACCATGTTTCCGCCCCCGAAAGAACCCCCGATGCACGCGATGGCAAACAACGCCGCGAGCACGGCTCCAAGCCCCTTTTTGTTCTGCTTAGCCAGGCCGTCCCGGAGGTAGTACATGGGGCCGCCAGACACGCTTCCGTCCTCGTTGACGCGACGGTATTTGGTGCCCAGGGTGCATTCCACAAACTTGGAACTCATGCCCAACAGGCCTGCCACGATCATCCAAAATGTGGCTCCAGGTCCACCAAGGGAAACGGCCACCGCAACACCTGCGATGTTTCCGACTCCAACGGTTCCCGACAAGGCCGCCGTCAACGCCTGAAAGTGGCTGACTTCACCCTTGTGGTTGGGGTCGTCAAACTTGCCTCGCACCACGTCGAGCGCGTGCCGGAAAGCCGTGACATTGACAAAGCGGTTGTACACCGTAAAAATCAGCGCACCTGCGAGCAACCAAATCAACACGAAAGGCACTTCCATGCCGCCCCCCACCGGGACCGTAAAGAAGATGACCTTCATGATGGCGTTGGTGACGGGCTCCATAAAGGCATTGATTTTTTCATCCACAGTTTGCTGCGCGGAGACCAACAATGGAAGGAACATGAAGGCAAGGAGTGAGAGACGATGAATCATCGAGAAAGAAGGGTTTTGTTCAGGCTTGAGGAGGTTGGATTCCAAGAAGTCGGTTCAGGGTGCGAATTTGGTCCACTGTGCCAAGCACGAAAAGCTTGCATGCATCGTCGAGCGGCGTGTCGCGGCCCGGGTTGATGACGAAGTGGCCGTCGGACTTTTTCATTCCCACGACGTTGACACCGACACGGTTTCGAGCATCGAGTTCACCTAATGTGGCGGCTTTAAGACCTTGGGGAAGCACGTTGACCGGAATCTCTTCGAGGTTGATTGCGTCGGCGCCTTGAATGCGGACGTGGTCCAGAAATTCGAGAACATCCGGCATGACCACAAGTGACGCCATGTGAGCACCGCCTACCTTGTCCGGCATGATGACGTTGTTGGCGCCCGCGACGCGAAGCTTGCTGACGGAATTCGATTTGGACGCGCGGCTGATGATGTGGATGCCCGGCGCCATTTCCCGAGCCGCAAGAACGACGTACAGGTTCTGGGCGTCGTCAGGAAGCGTTGTGATGACCGACTTGGCCCGCGTGATTCCTGCGGTTTCGAGGTTTTCATCTCGGGTCGCGTCACCAGAAATGACCAGCATGCCTTCGGCTGCCAATCGCTCGGCCTTCTCCGCATCGCCTTCGAGAACGACGACGGGCGTGGCGTGGTCGAGCAATTCCTGCACGGCCATCTCACCCACGCGACCCAAGCCACAGACAATGACGTGGCCAGAGAGTTTATCTACTTCGTGTTTCAATCGTGCCTCTTTAAAGGTGTTTCGGTATTCGCCGTTCACAAAATACGTGGTCAAAGCGGAGATGGAATACGCGAAGGTGCCCAAACTCCCCATGATGAGCACCGTGGTGAACACCATGCCGTTGTCGCTCAATTCTCGCACCTCCCCAAAACCCACTGTCGACACCGTGATGACCGTCATGTACAACGCCTCTACCCACGTGTATCCCTCCACAAGCACGTAGCCCACACTTCCGAACACCACCACCCCAAAAACAAACGCCAGAGCGAGGTAAATGCGGGGAAACATGCGAAACGGAAACATCATTCTCCGAATCTACGACGCCCGTGGCAGTCTCATTCGCTGCTGTGCATCGCGTTTTGCAAATGGCGACGTGAATTTTGTGGCTGGGTTCAAAGAAGACCGCGATCGACCAGGGTGGATCTCATTTCAACCGCCAAGGCTTCTGCAGCCTCCGCGCTTGCTTGCCGCACTTGGTCTTGGGTGGCCTCGGAACCTGCTGCGTAGAGGATGCCGCGCGAACTGTTGACCAACAAACCACAACGGTCGTTCAGTCCAAACCGCGCCACGTCCGCCACGTTGCCGCCCTGGGCTCCTACTCCTGGCACCAGCAAAAACGCGTGGGGCACCTCCGCACGGATGTCCTGAAACAGGGCTGGCCTTGTGGCACCCACGACGTACATCAACCGATCGGCGTTGCGGTAGGTTTGGGTTTTGTGAAGCACTTCTTGAAAAAGAGGGCGCTCCCCGTGAAATTCAAAATCCTCCGCACCTGGATTGGACGTAAGCGCAAGAAGCACCGTCCATCGGTCCGTGAATTCCGTGAAGGGCTCCACGCTGTCACGCCCCATGTACGGCGCCACGGTCACCGCATCGGCCCCCAACCCGTGGAACATGGCGCTCGCATACTTGGTCGCGGTGTTTCCAATGTCCCCACGTTTGGCATCGGCAATGACCAAAACGTCGGAGGGAATGGCCTCCACCACACGCTCCAAGGCCGCCCAACCGGCCGAGCCGTACTGTTCAAAAAACGCCAAATTCGGCTTGAACGCCACGGCATAAGGCAGCGTCGATTCCACAATCGTGCGACAAAAGGCCTCCATCCCTTCGACACCCGCACCAAACGAAGCAGGAATGCGTTTGGGGTCTGGGTCCAATCCCACGCAGAGGTAAGAGCCTTTGGCACAAATGGCCTCAAAAAGGCCACCCGCTGTGGTCAACTTTGAAGCAGGAAGGCGTGAGGAAGTGCGTGGGTGGGCCATGGGACAAAGTTCTGAAAAGCGCCTTGGAGCGGCGCCTTCTCAAACAAGCTTGGCGCACGTGTTGTCAAAGATTTTTCAACCGTTCAGCGCGGTCGGCCACGTGCAGGGCTTCGATGACCGGATCCAAATCCCCGCCCAAGATGGCCGGCAAGGCATGCAGCGTCAAACCGATGCGGTGGTCCGTCACACGGCCTTGCGGGAAATTGTACGTTCTGATCTTCGCGCTTCGGTCCCCTGTACTGACCTGCATTTTACGCTCGGCAGCACGTTCCGCATCGGCCGCCTCACGGGCCGCGTCGTACAGGCGACTTCGCAACACCTCGAGCGCCCGATCGTAATTCTGATGCTGAGAACGGCCATCCTGGCATTCCACCACCGTGCCTGTAGGCACGTGCGTCAACCGCACCGCACTTTCCGTTTTGTTGACGTGCTGCCCGCCGGCACCGCTTGCGCGAAACGTGTCTTTCCGCACGTCGTTCAAATTCAGTTCCACGTCCACCTCCCTTGCCACAGGAAGCACGGCAACCGTGGCGGCGCTTGTGTGCACCCGTCCTTGGCTCTCGGTCTCAGGCACCCGTTGTACGCGATGGACCCCCCGTTCGAACTTCAACCACCCAAACACCCCGTCGCCTTCCAACCTCACCACCGCCTCTTTGAAGCCCCCCACCGTTCCTTCACTCGCACTGACCCACTCGTGTTTCCAGCCCCGGTTCTCGGCGTGTTTGAGGTACATGCGAATCAAATCTCCGGCGAACAATGCCGCTTCGTCCCCGCCTGTACCCCCGCGAACTTCGAGGATGGCGTCTCGGTCGTCTGCCGCGTCGTGGGGCAACAACATCCATTTGGCCTCCTCCACCCCCTCCTCGAGCATCGGCGCCAGGCGGTCGCACTCGGCCCGGCCCATTGCGCGCATGTCGTCGTCTGCAGATTGTGACCATTCCATGGCTTCGTCCCAATTGGCCAACCACGTCCCCAATTCAAGGGCCTTTTCCGCCATCGGCCGAAGACGACGATGTTCCACCATGAGCGACTTAAACAACTCCATGTCCGCCGCGACTCCCGGATCTGACACGCGTTTTTCTACTTCGGAAAAGCGGTCGGAAATGCCCTGAAGTTTGGCCACCCAACCGCCGATGGATTCGCGGTCCAACGCCATGGATTAACGGTAAGTGAACGTTC
>JBDQOS010000201.1:0-7495 GCA_040261075.1 Flavobacteriales bacterium | reverse complement strand
CAATGTCACTCTTGCCAATGCCTGGAGGCCCCTCCCACAAGTGCCACCGGCCTATGGCCAGCCCTTTGCCAATGCACGAGCAACATGATGGGAACCAAATTGCCGATGTGCAGGCTGTCTGCCGTAGGGTCGAAGCCCACGTAGGCCTTCACGCGCTCTTGCGCCATCAATTCTTCGGTGCCCGGCATGATGTCATGCAGGAGCCCACGCCATTTCAGTTCTTCAATCAGCGACATGGATGCAAAGATACTTCGCGAAGCAACGACTCAAAGGCTCGGAAGGAGCCGCTCCAGTCGGGCACTTCGGCTGCCTTTCACGAGCACTTGCCTGCCTGAAAGGGGAGTGGATTCCAACGCTTGTTGGAGCTCCTCGAAGGAAGCCCAATGCGTCCAATTGGAGTGCTCCGAAGCGGCTTGCGCCTTGCCAAACCAATCCCCCACGGTCCACAATTGCAGTCCGTGTTGCAAGGCGAGAGCGGCCACGTCTCGGTGAGCCTCAGCACTGACACCGCCCAATTCTGCCATGTCACCCAGGATGACCAGTGGAGCCGTGTGACCCCGAGATGCAAAGTCGTTCACGGCATGGCTGACGCTGGAAGGGTTGGCGTTGTATGCGTCGAGCAGCACCCAATTGCGAGACGTGGTGACGGCCTGCGAACGCTGGTTGGCAGGCCGGTAAGACGACAAAGCTTGTTGCGCGTCCTTTTCAGAGACGCCAAACTGCCTCCCTACGACACATGCAGCTGCCACGTTGGGCAGGTTGTAGCTGCCTTCGAGGCGGACTTGAAACGTATCGCCGCGGTCGGAGGTAACCTGTCCCCCGGCTTCCCCTTCCCTCGGACCGCTCCACCTCCACTCTGGAGTGTTGACCTTGACCTTTTCTGCCACGCCTTGGGCGGCTTGGATCACTTTGGAATCGGCTTCTTGCACGAAAGCGACACCTCCGCGTTGTTCCAAATGATCGAACAGTTCTTTCTTGCCGAGGTACACGCCGTGTTCGCCTCCAAACCCTTCCAAGTGCGCCAGTCCAATGTTGGTGATGTATCCGTGGGTTGGCTCAGCAATGGCGCACAACGCGGCAATTTCCTTTCGGTGGTTGGCGCCCATTTCCACAACCACAAACTCCGGATCGGCGGGTGCGTTCAGCAGCGTCAGGGGGACACCGATGTGGTTGTTGAAGTTGCCCTTGGTGGCATGAACCTCAAACGTTGAGGCGAGGACATCCCGAATCAGCTCTTTGGTCGTGGTTTTGCCGTTGCTTCCGGTCAACGCCAAAACCGGACAAGACCACCTGCGACGGCAGGCCCAAGCCAAGCGTTGCAACGCGCCCAATTCGTCGGGCACGACTGTCACGTCGGGGTGCCCTTCCCACGTCTTGTCGGTCGTCACGGCATGGCACGCACCCGAATCCAGGGCCTGAGTCACGTAGGTGTTGCCGTCAAAATTGGCTCCACGAAGTGCCCAAAACACGTTTCCCTTCAACTCGGCACGCGTGTCGGTAGACACGCCTGAAGCGTTGTCACGTGCTTTCAGGAGCCGGTCCAGGAGGGAAGAGGGCAATTCCATCATGATGTGCCACAAAGAAAAACCCCACGGGGTTCCCGTGGGGTTTTGAAATGTTGAGTTGTTGACTTCCCGTTGGGGAAGTGACTGTCATTGGCCGCTGAACGGCACAGGCGTGCCGAGGCGATCCATGGCACATCGGAAACCAATCGAGGCTGAGCTCTGACGCTCGTCGAGGTAACGGCGAGTCCCTGGAATCAGGTAGTAGGCTCTGTCATCCCAGCCACCGCCCTTGTAGACTCGACTGCGGTTGCTGATGAGCGTTGACCCCCCAAAGTTGTAGACACGCTTGTTCTTCAATTGATCTTCCTCGGCACTTTGCGCAGCGAAATCAAACGAACTGTTGCGATCGCCGTCGAGGTAGTCGATGTTGTCCGCGATGCGGTAGTTGGTGCGGGTCAAATTTTCTTCGAGCGATTCGTTGCGCTTTTGCATTTGACCTGGCACGGCATCAATGTTGGTGCTGAAGCCCTTTCGCAAGTCAGCTGCGGCCAACGCGTCACTGTCCACGATCAAATCCATGGCATCTTGCATCAAGGTCTGGGCTTCTTCAAAGCGCTGGGCTTTGAGGCGCTCCTCGGCCTCCGAGACTTTGGAGTTGAGGTTGCCCATCAAGTCCACGTCTTCCGGTGTGAAGATTTGAACCGAGTTTCCGTCTTTCTCGTAGGCAGTTATGAAGGCCTTTACTCCTTCAATGTTGTAGACCACGTAGTCGTATTTGTCGACGGGGTTGCCTTCGGCATCCAGTACTTTCGTCTTGTACACGTTGCCGCGGAAGGGACGGAACTCGTTGTTGTCCTGAATGGACAATGGGCGGTAGACGTCCAGGACCCATTCGTTTACGTTTCCAGCCATGTTGTACAAGCCGTAGTCGTTCGGCGCGTAGGTGTACACGTTGACCGTGATGTCCCCGAAGTCGTCCAAGGCGCCGGCCACACCCATGTAGTCACCGTTTCCTTTGACGAAGTTGGCGTTGATGGAACCGTAGCCGCCTGAACGGCTGTCGCCGTTGCGCACAAAGTGGCCGTTCCAAGGGTAAGTCTTGCGTTCAGCCACGAGTTCGCCCAAGCTGTTGCCGATGAGTCCCAATGCGGCGAATTCCCATTCTGCTTCGGTCGGCAGGCGGTAATCGGGAAGCAAAACCCCGTCTTCGACGCGAATGTCCCTCCATTCCGAATTGAGTTGATAGCTCGGCAGACCCTCGCGCAGACGCTCACCTTGATATTGGCCGTTGAGGTAGGTTTCAGTGGTGAAATGTTCTTCGTCGATTTGGGCGTCTGGGTTGTGGACCAGCAGACCTTCTCGAATCAGAATTCCTTCGTTTACGCGGTCAGAACGCCACCGGCAGAAGTCGTTGGCTTGCAACCAACTGACACCAACCACGGGGTAGTCCCGGTACGCGGGGTGGCGAAGGTAGTAGTTGACCATGGGCTCGTTGTACGCCAGCTTGTTTCTCCACGATGCGGTGTCTGGAAGAGCTCGTTCCACAATTTCAGGGTACGACGATCCGTAAATGCGTTGCAACCAGTTGAGGTATTCGGTCCAAAAGTGGTTGGTCACTTCCGTTTCGTCCATGTAGAACGACGACACGGTGGTTCGGCGTGGAATGTTGTCCCAGGAATAGTTCAGGTCGTCGTCGACCTGTCCCATGGTGAACGTTCCACCTTCGACGAAAATCAGGCCAGGGCCCGTCTCTTGCTCGAAGTAAGGAGTGCGTTCAAATCCTCCGTTGTCTTGGTAGTTGTATGCCCAACCGGTGGCGCCAGATCGCTCGAAGTAGCAGCCGTTGAGCGTCATCAGACTTGCGGCGACCGCGAGCAAGCCAAAAAGGTGCTTTTGCGTCATGTTGTGCGGATTCAATTTTCAGGTTTCGAGTAGGATGCAGGAGGGATGTTCGTCAGAACGTAGGGCAGGAGACGGTTCGGAACTTGGAACGTTGCGGCGAAGCAAATTTCATTCCAAGGCTGATTTCATGAGCACCTCCTGTTGCAGGTGTCAAGTCGGAAACGGTGATGTCGTAGCTGTATCCGAAGCGCATGAGTGGCGTTTCAACGCCGAGGAGCACAATCAACGCGTCGCGGGTGTCTTCCGAGAAGAAACCACGGTGCCAAACCCCAGCCACAAGCGGACCTTTGCTTACGTAGACCCCAAGGTTGAGTTGTTGAAATTCACCTTGGCGGCGGTACAAGACGTTGGGCGAAATCCACGCTTCAATGCCTTTCACACTTCGTTGGAGGGGCAGTTTGGCGCCTGCGTGCCCCGTGATCTTCATGGGCAAACGACTCGTCCCAACCACCAAACTTTCGTTGGGCTCGTTGAGGTGGTGGCCGGCGACGCCAGCGTAGAACTTTTCAGTGAAGGCCAGCAATCCCGCTCCAAAATCCACCTTCTTCACGGTTTCTCCGCGCGGGGTGTCTTGGGTTTCGTAAATGAAGCCGCGACGCGGGTCAATCATGTCGCCGAACGTCAAATTGCTCCAGTCCAACGCCTTTTGAAAGTAGCTGGCTTCCAGTGCCATCCGCAACGACAACTTCCGCGTGATGGCCTGTTGGTAGGAGTACATGCCAGTGATGCGGGTGGTGGTCAAGGTGTTTTGGCCAGCTTGGTCGTTCATGACGACCAACCCCAAACCTCCTTGAATCGAATTGAAATGCTGGTCGTAGCTTACCGCTTGGGTCTCAAAAGCACCGCTCATCGCGGGCCATTGGTTGCGGTGTGTCATCACCACTCTCGGGCCGCGGGCTGTTCCCGCAAAGGCGGGGTTCAGAAGCAACGGATTCGAGTAAAACTGAGAGAATTCGGGGTCTTGGGCGTGGCCTTCCTGAGGGGCTACAACGACGAACAAGGCACTCGCGAGTGCGATGAGCAAAAGGCAGGAGGTGAATTTCGTCATGGTCGAACGGTCTGTTGAACCCACAATACTACGGAATTTTGCCGAGGTGGCGGTGTTGAGGTCAGGCCAATTCGGGGCCTCCTCCCAAGTCTCTAGGTGGTGCGGCATGAGGCAATATGCCTCACCTTTGTGCGTATGTGTCCTGTCGGTTGTCCGCATGACCGGCTTAAACTCTGTTGCGAAAATGCACGATTCACTCCTCATGCTTCCCAATGCGTTGGGAAGGTTGTTCACATTCCAACGTGGGTGGAGGGTGTTTTCTTATCCAATCGTGTTGGGAATTTGGGGCGGCACCTCAGGGTTTTTGTCGCCGGCACTAGCCCAAACCGCAGTTCGCTTCGAGCTCGACCCCCCCGTTTGTCAGGTGGAACTGCACTGGGGCGCGGACGAAGTGTTGGAGGTGATTCAACGGCAAGGCGGGAGCGTTGAGGATGTGTGGCAATCGCCTCAGGTTGGAGATTGGGCTGGTGCAGAAGTGCTGGACAGCCGTGCTGAGTGGGTTTCCGTGGAAGACGAGTTGATGGTCGCGATTCAATCGCAGTGGCGCAGAACGGCTGAGGCGAATTGGACGTGGGACGTGGCTCGTTTGGACAGCCAATCCCGTTTGCGGGCCACGGGGCCGGTCGTCCGTTGGAGGGATGGGAATTGGGAACGTCTTGTCCGACTCGAAGCGACTTTAGGCGCTTCTCCACAACCGTCTGCGAGGGTGGTGCGCAATTGGCCCCAGGAAAGCGTGCGTGCCCAAGGAGCGTGGTATGCATTCGCCACGACGTCTGAAGGCGTTCATTGCCTTGGTTACGACGAGCTCGTGGCTTCGGGACTGAATCCTGCGGACGTGGTGCCGGGTGCGTTACGGTTGTTTGGACGTGGCGGGCAGGCCTTGCCTCTGGAAAACGACGTGGAGCGGCCTTTGGACATTCCGCAACAACGTGTCGCGTTGCGCGGTTTGGAAGACGGCTCTTTCGATCCGGGAGATGAACTTTGCTGGTACGCGTCTGCCCACGCCTCGTGGCGATGGGACGCGGAGGACGGGTGGATTTACACCTCTCCGCTTTGGGGCGATACAGCCAAGTGGTTTTTGCGGGTGGATGCACCGGCCTCCCTCGCGTTGACTGAAATCTTGGAGGCGCCAACTTTTGAAGGGGAGGTCGAAGAAATCCGGACGTCGCACATGGCGTTTGGGGCAGAGGAAGATCACACAACCAACTTGATCAAATCGGGGCGAAATTGGTTTGGTCAGCGGCTTTCTGCGCTCGGAGCCAATTCCACGACCTGGAACGTGCCCGTGCCCCACGCCGTGCAGGGCGAAACGGCTGTGGTGCGCTTCGGAGCGGCGATGCGTACGGTCGGTTCAGGCACGGCGTCACAGTTGGAATACACCTTCGAGGGCACGTCCACGGTCTTGACGGACAACCTGTTGACCCCTTCGTCGTTGTCGTACGCGAAATACGTCGGAGGCGAGTTGAGTGCCCCGCTTTCTGGCAACGCGATTCAAGTGCTTGCAACGTTCACCCCGGGAGCCGACGACGCCAACGCTTGGGTGGATTACCTCACCTACCAGGCCCCGCAACTGTTGGTCTACTCGAACGGACAATTCCCGGTCAACGGGCTGCCAGTGAACGCCGATGGCGATGCGGTGACCAGCGCGGAGTGGGTGATGGGGGGCGCCAGCCCGGACGAGGTTTGGGACGTGACCGACCCGCTCGACGTGCAGCGCATGGCGATTTCCAACGCGAGTGGAAGCACCTCGTGGAAAAGCGCCCTTGGTTTGGTGCCGAAGCGCTTTTGGGCGTTCCGGTGGTCGAGCGCAACGCGTCCCGAAGTCCTTGGGCCGGCAGGCAACAGCAACGTGCACGCATTGGGAGAAGTCGATTACGTGGTGGTCACGGTTCCCAACCTGCTTCCTGCTGCGGATTCTTTGGCCCAAATCCACGCACTCCTTGGCAAGCGCGTGGCGGTGGTTCTCCAGCAGGACGTCTTCGACGCGTTCAGTTCCGGAGTTTCTGATCCCACGGCCATCAAGATGCTCATGATGATGCTTCAGGACCGTGCCGCAGCAAGCGCAGGGGAGGTGGATCCGCCGAAATACCTCCTGTTGTTTGGCGACGCGTCCTACGAGAATCGGAATGTGCAAGGCAACGGCACAACGGTGGTTGGGCACTACTCCTCCGAGTCCCTCCAAACCACCACCAGCTACATCTCGGACGATTACTTCGCGCTTACGGCAGAGGGGCAAGGCGAACGTCCGGAAGACTTGTTGCAGTTGGGGGTGGGGAGAATTCCCGCGCCGGATTTGGAGTCGGCGCTGGCCGTGGTGGGCAAGGTGGCGACGTACTTGGGCTTGGACGAGGCGGCAGGCGACGCGGCGTCGTGTTTGGACCCCAACGGCAGCAGCGTCTACGGACCCTGGCGGAACCGCGTGTTGTTTGTCTCCGACGATCAAGACGGAAACAACCAAGACGGCCACCGGTACATGGAAAACAGCGAAGAGCACAGCGCGACCATCCGGGCCAATCACAACGAATACGACGTGGTGAAGGTCTATCCCGATGCCTACGTCCAAACCAACACGCCCGGCGGCGAGCGGTACGACGATGCGGCGGCTGAAATTGCACGACGCGTTGACGAAGGGGCGCTTGTGGTCAACTACATCGGCCACGGAGGAGAACGGGGGTGGGCCCACGAGCGGATCTTGAATTTGGAAACGATTCAAGGCTGGTCCAACCTGCGCAGGCTTCCGGTCTTCATGACCGCCACGTGCGAATTGTTCAGGTACGACGACCCCGACATTTATTCCGCGGGGGAGGCGATTCTGTTCAATCCCGAAGGAGGTGGGGTGGCGCTTTTGACCACCACCCGAACGGTGTACAGTTCCGGCAATCAGCAGGTGAACAGGGCGTTTTTTGAAACGGCCCTGAACGACGTGGAGGGAAGGTGTTTGGGCGACATCTACAAAGACACCAAGAATTCAGAGGAAATCACTCTCCACACGAACAGCCGGAATTTTTCGCTCATGGGCGACCCCGCCATAGAACTCGCT
>JBDQOS010000200.1:0-4698 GCA_040261075.1 Flavobacteriales bacterium | reverse complement strand
TGATGTTCCATCAGGTACACCACCGCAATGAAATTCGGCACGTAGTCCCGGGTTTCCTTTGGCAGAAACGGCCGGACTTCCCAATAATTCGTCTTTCCTCCGGACCGACGAATGGCCTTGTTCACGTTTCCGGGTCCCGCGTTGTACGCCGCCAGGGCGAAGTACCAATCCCCGTACATCTTGTGCAGCCTCCGCAAATGCCGGCACGCCGCTTCCGTCGCGAGGAGGGGGTCTTTGCGCTCATCGATGTAGCCGTCGATGCGCAACCCCTCGGCCTTGGCTGTGTAGTACATGAATTGCCAGAGCCCTCGCGCTCCCGCCGGCGACCTTGCCTCCGGATTCAACCCGCTCTCGACCACGGGCAGGTACTTGAGTTCAAGGGGCAGGTCGTTTCGTGCCAACACCTCCTCAAACAAGGGAAAGTACATGGCCGATCGGCCGAGCATTGTCCCCAAGTGATGCGACCGCTTGGACCCAAACGTCACAATCCGGCGGTGCGCCACAGGATTCCACCTCAAGTCCAAATCGGAAACCAAATTCAACGCCGCCAACCCTCGGGCGACATGCGCCGAGTCCAATTGCGTGCCTGCCGACGGCAAACCCACGTCTGGCAGGTTCCAAAGCGACGAATCTGAGCTCACACAATGCGCCGTGGCGCACCACTCCGCCCACTCGGCCTCCCAATCGACCAGGGCTTCAAAAGGGTCCTGTTCGGCCACTCGCGCAGTGTCGGCCACCACCTCGACCGCCGTCGTGTCCTGCGCCCACGTCCGCGGGCTCGTTCCCCACATTAGGAGGAAGCACATCCACGCGGCGCGCATCATCACGCTTCCTTGTCCGCGCCGTCAGCCTTGTCGTCTTTCCCGCTCGACGCGTCTTTGAATTCTTTCATTCCCTGGCCGAGGCCGCGCATGAGTTCAGGAATTTTTCGGCCACCGAAGAGCAGCAAAATGACCAAAGCAATGAGAAGGAGTTGTGTTGGACCTACGGCACCCATGGCGTGAAGATTTGGGACGAAGTTCCGAAAACCTTCCCACTTCCCGACACAACAAACCTCAAGTCCTCAACGCCAAATTGTCGATGAGACGCACTCCTTGGACGTGCGCAGCAACCACGGCGTGAACGCGCCCTTGATTCACGTCCGTAGCCCGCTCAAACGTGTCCGCGTCTACGACTTCAAAGTACTCCAAGGTGACGCCCGAGCTGGCCGCAAGTTTCGCGCGTTCACTCGACACCGTGTCGTTCCATGGCAGTCCCGCAGCAAGACCCTTCTTGAGCGACACCAACGCCTTGTACAGCACCAACGCTCGCTGTTTGCCGTCTTCGTCAAGCCGTGCATTTCGCGAACTCAACGCCAAACCCGATGCGTCCCTCACCAGGTTCCCCACTTCAATCTCCAACCCTGCATGCCGTTCTGCCGCAAGCCGTTTCACCACCGCAACTTGTTGCAAATCCTTCTCCCCAAACACGGCCAATTGGGGCTTCACCGCCGAGAACAACAGGTCCACCACGGCGATGACCCCGTCAAAATGTCCAGGTCGATGCGCCCCTTCAAAGGCGTGCGTCAAAGGGCCCCATTTCACATGGGGTGCTGAAGGTGCGCCCCCGTAAAGCTCCTCTGCGGTTGGGGCAAAAACCGCGTCTGCGCCCGCTGCTGCGGCCTTGACCGCATCCTCCTCCAGCGTCCTTGGATACGCTTCGTAATCCGCAGACTCGTTGAATTGCGTAGGGTTGACCAACACGGAGACCACGACCAAGTCGCATGTTTGCGTCGCTTTGCGGATCAAACTCGCGTGCCCTTCATGCAACGCGCCCATTGTCGGCACAAATCCGCCTCGGAGGGTTGACCAACGTGCTTCCAACTGCCAGTTGTGAAGGGCTTCCAAAGAATGCAAAAGGACCATGAACACCTTGTGTTTTGACGCCGAAACCCGCGATTTTACTTGGATTTGGGTGTAAAAATACCTATCTTGCCTGTCCGTTCAACGAATGACATAACAGAATGAGTAAGCCGCGCGTCCTCTACATTTCTCAGCACCTCACCCCCTACCTCCCTGAAACCACAATGAGCCATGTTTCTCGGCAGTTGCCCCAGGGAACGCATGAGAAAGGAAAGGAAATTCGCGTGTTCATGCCACGTTTCGGAAAAATCAACGAACGTCGCCACCAACTTCACGAGGTCATTCGTCTCTCCGGGATGAACTTGAACATCAACGACACCGACCACCCCTTGATCATCAAGGTGGCATCCATCCCGTCGGCGCGTATTCAAGTGTACTTCATTGACAACGACACGTACTTCAAGCGCAAGGCCGTTTTGAAAGACGACAAAGGCGCGATGTTCGCAGACAACGACGAACGCAGCTTGTTCTTTGTGCGAGGCGTTTTGGAAACGGTCCGCAAGATGGGCTGGGCTCCGGACATCATCCACTGCAGTGGGTGGATGACAAGCTTGGTGCCGTTGTACCTGAAGCACGTCTTCGCGGATGAGCCCTACTTCGCAAACGCCAAAGTGATTTACCACGCCTACAACGAGGGCTTTGAGGGTGCACTCGACTCTGGAATGGCGGAAAAAGCAGCCGCTCACGGCATCCCAATGGACGCGCTTGCAAGCATTGGTGAACCCACGTTTGAAAACCTGAACAGCCTCGGAATGCGCGAAGCGGATGCCGTGGTTGTTGGGTCGCAGGAGCTGAGTCCCGACTCTCAAGCCACCCTTTCCAACCTCGACAAACCAATTCTCCCCTACCAGGGCGAAGAAGGCTTCGTGTCTGAAATTAACGCTTTCTATGACACGATGTTGGAGGGAAAAACTGAGGCTGTCGCGGAGTAAGAGAAGTTCTTGCTGAACTTCGTGCCTTCATGAAGAGGTTCGAATTCCGCATCCACCCGACAGCCTGGCTTGTTTTTGGATGCTTGATTGCATGTTGCTGGGGGTGCACCAAACCGGAAACCGACATCGGCTTAGGCTTGCAACCCACGTCCGAGCTTCTTGACGTCGCTGTCACGGACACTGTGACGGTGGAGCTGGCCACGGTTCGCGAGGACAGCCTCGAAACCGACAAGCTCAGCACAGGCCTGATTGGACGCGTTTTTGTTCCGCGATTCGGCTGGGTCAACACCTCGTTGGCGACGCAACTGCGACTCTCGGCAACCGACGCCGATTTCGGAACCAACCCCGTGGCCGACAGCATGTTCTTGCAGTTGCGCTACACCGGAGATTTCTACGGGCGGCTGACACCGCAAGCGGTTTCTGTGCAACCGCTCGAAGATTCCCTGTCCTTGGACAGCACGTACCACTCCAACCTCAGCCTGTCAACTTCCGGCGCCGAGTGGGTCGTTGACGGCACGGCACCGTTCGTGTTTCAACCTTCCGAGCCGACTTTGGTGGGGAACGACACCCTTGCGCCTCAGCTGCGCATTCCAATCCGAACGGAGGTGGCTCAGTCCTTTTTGGAATTGGACACGACGGCTTTCGACGGAAACGCGTCGTGGTTTCAAGAGATTCCGGGCATCCTGATCAGGCACGGTGGGGTGGGGCAGGGAGTCGTGGCATTTGACATCAACAGCGGTCTGAGCGTGATGCGCATGCATTACCACAACGACAACGACACGTCTTCCTACGACTTCTTGATCAGCCCGCTCAGCGCGCGAGTGAACTTGTTCGAGCACGACTTCGTCGGAGAACTCAAGGAGCTTGATGCTGACAACGGACTTGACGAATTGCCCGGCACCGAACGCGCCTACGTGCTTTCGGCTTCCGGCTGCAAAACGCGACTTCGGTTTCCCCACTTAACCTCGTTCGTGGACAGCGCCGGAAACACACCCACGGTGCTCAAAGCGGAGCTCGTGGTTCCTGTAGAAGAAGCCTACTTTGACAAGCCCATCCCCGCGCAGGACCAATTGTTTGTCCTGCTTGAAGGAATTGAAAGCGGCTTTGTCTCCAGCCCAGACCAAAACGCGCCCATCTCCGTCGGCGGGTTCTTCGACGCCTCTCGAAAAGCGTTTGTGTTTAACCTGAGCAGCACGGTGCAAGAGTTGATGAAGGGCGGATTGCAAGGACGTGAGTTGTACCTTGTCTCCAGCCGAGCGGGCATCTCTGTGTCGAGCGTGGTGTTGAAGGGCACCGAGGCCGACACCCCCACCAAGCTGACACTCACGCTTGGGATGTAACTCCAATTTGACCTTGACACCATGTGCGGAATTGTCGGATACCTCGGATCGCAAGAAGCTTACCCCATTCTGATTGACGGCCTGAAGCGCTTGGAATACCGCGGGTACGACAGCGCAGGAGTGGCCACGTTGGAACCGGGCGGCGCCTTGCGCATCGAAAAGAAGCAAGGCAAAGTCGCCAACCTCGAGTCCCACGTCGGCAAAAACCGACCCGTTGGAACGGTGGGAATCGGCCACACGCGCTGGGCCACCCACGGGCCTCCGTGCGACGTCAACGCACACCCTCACGCGGGCGGCAGTGGCCGCATCGCGCTCATTCACAACGGCATCATTGAGAATTACGAAGCCCTTCGTGAATTGTTGACGCACCGCGGACACAACTTGGTCAGTGAAACCGACACGGAAGTTCTTGCGCACTTCATCGAAGAAGTCCAAACCACCACCGGGCTCGACCTCCCCGACGCAGTGCGAACCGCACTCAAAGAGGTCGTTGGCGCCTACGCCATCGTTGTGGTGGATCAGCAT
>JBDQOS010000199.1:0-2635 GCA_040261075.1 Flavobacteriales bacterium | reverse complement strand
CTTCATCGGAGATTGGAGCAGTGCAATGACATCTGCCACCAATTCCTCCTTCGACTTGATCGTAGTCAACGCCTCGAGGTTGCTGTCACCCAAGTAGGTTGCTTCTTCGACGTATGCGCCTTTCAAAATCGGCATGTCGTGCTTCTTGCGGAATTCCTTCAGCACACGTGCTGGAGCATTTCCGACATCGCCAACAAGAAGTGCTGTTTGGCCCTTGATCACGTCATAGAGTTCCGTGTAGTCACGTCCTTCCGTGCGCTCCATGGCCTTCCGCAACAACGTGTTTTTCACGACACGGACGCGGATGTCCTTCTTGTAGCACTCGCGGCGAAGGCTGGTGGTCGCCTCAGAATCCAACCCAGATGCGTCGGTGAGGTAAACCACATTCTTCTCCGCAAGCATCTGCACGAGCTCGTCGATCAATTGATCTTTTTCAGTGCGAGTCATGTTTGTTCAGTGTTGCGAATCAGGCAGTCGCCGTCTTCTGTTCGATTTTGATACCAGGACCCATGGTTGAGCTCATCGCGATGCTCTTCATGTAGGTTCCTTTCGCAGATGAAGGCTTCAACCGCATCAACGTGTTCAAGAGTTCCGCGGCATTCTCTTCAATTTTCTTGGCGTCGAATGACACCTTTCCAACTGAGGCATGCACGATGCCAAACTTGTCCACCTTGAAGTCAATTTTACCTGCCTTCACGTCCGTCACAGCCTTTCCAACTTCCATCGTCACGGTACCCGACTTCGGGTTTGGCATGAGGCCGCGTGGTCCGAGAATTCGGCCCAACGCACCCACCTTGCCCATGACTTGGGGAGTGGTAATGATTACATCCACATCGGTACATCCGCCTTTGATCTTTGTCACGTACTCGTCCAACCCGACGTGGTCGGCGCCGGCGTCCTTTGCTTCCTGCTCTTTGTCAGGAGTGCAAAGCACCAGCACGCGAACGTCTTTGCCTGTCCCGTGGGGAAGGCTCACCGTTCCACGAACCATTTGGTTCGCTTTCCGAGGGTCTACGCCAAGGCGCACAGCGAGGTCAACTGTGGCATCGAATTTGGTGGTAGAGCACTCCTTCACAAGAGTAGAGGCTTCTTCCAAGCTGTACAGCTTTTCCGTATCGATCTTCGCAGCGACCGCTTTCTGGTTCTTTGTTAGTCGTCCCATGTTGCGCGGTTTGTGACTTAGAAGGGGCGTTCACCAATGACGTTGATGCCCATGCTTCGTGCCGTACCGGCCACCATTTTCATGGCAGACTCGACGGTAAAGCAGTTCAAATCGGGCATCTTGTCTTCTGCAATTGCACGCACTTGGTCCCAAGAGACTTTGCCCACCTTGCTCCGGTTGGATTCGGAAGAACCCTTTTTGAGCTTGGCGGCCTCCATCAATTGGATTGCGGCCGGTGGGGTCTTGATGACAAAGTCGAACGACTTGTCACTGTAGACCGTGATGACCGCAGGGAGAACCTTGCCCGCTTTATCCTGAGTTCTCGCATTGAATTGCTTACAGAACTCCATGATGTTCACACCCTTGGCACCCAAAGCAGGTCCCACGGGAGGTGACGGGTTGGCCGCTCCACCGCGTATTTGCAGCTTGATTAGTCCAGCTACTTCTTTAGCCATTGATCATATATTTGAACAGTCCTCCACCCGCGCAAAGGGAAGCATTTAGGGACATTGCGAGTAGGCTTCGGCTGTCTGTTCCAGTTGTTAGCTTTCTTTTTCTACCTGGAGATACCCAAGTTCTACAGGCGTCTTCCGCCCAAAGATCTTGACCATCACCTTCAACTTCTTTTTCTCTTCGTTGACTTCTTCGATGTTTCCGTGGAAACCGTTAAATGGTCCGTCGGTCACCTTGACCAATTCGCCCACCACGTACGGGATGTTGATCTCCTCGTCTGTGTCAGCCAAGTCGTCCACCACACCCAAGATGCGGTTGACCTCGTTTTGGCGAAGCGGCATGGGTTCGCCGCGCTTCTCCGCACCGAGAAAGCCAATGACGTTGGTGACGTTGCGAATGATGTGAGGAACCTCTCCCACCAAAGCGGCCTCGATGTAGACGTATCCGGGAAAAAGGTTGCGCTCCTTGGAAACCTTCTTGCCATTCCGGATGGTAAACACCTTCTCCATCGGAATGAGCACCTGGCCCACGTAGTCTTGCAAACCGGCTGCAGCGATTTCAGTTTCCACGGTTTCTTGAACGCGCTTCTCCTGACCGCTTACTGCCCGGACGACGTACCATTTCTTATCGATTTCACTCATGGTTTTGAGGCTCATCAAGAGGATCAAAGCAATTGGTACAACAGGCCGACGACGCCAGACCACATCGAGTCGGCGGCGTTCACACCAAAAACCCAGTCCATTGCAGAAACAATGAACGCAATCAGCAGGCTCGCCACGAAAACAAGGACCGAAGACTCCTGCAACTCGCGCCAAGTCGGCCAAGTCACTTTCGTCTGCAATTCCTGGAAGGAAGCCTGCACATATTCAGTAAACGAAGACATGGTTGTCAGTTTTTGCACGGGCGGCAGGACTCGAACCTGCAACCATTGGTTTTGGCGACCCCTCCGCTACCACTTGAGCTACGCCCGTAGATGAGGAAGAAGGCGACCCCGAAATGAGGCGCCTTCGTCCGTAGAAT
>JBDQOS010000010.1:0-5236 GCA_040261075.1 Flavobacteriales bacterium | reverse complement strand
GTGCAGGCACTGACCACGTCGTAGCCTCCAATGGCCACGCAACTTCCGTCAGGCAGCCCAATTTCAATTTGCATGTCCGCCGCCCACGATGCATCCCCCGAGGTGTTGGTCCAGTTCAAGCTGACGTCGAGGACTCCGAGTGTTCCAGAAGCTGCTGTCGTCACGGCCGTTCCTGAAACTGCCCCGGCCAATTCTGCGTCCACAATGTTGAGGGCGTAATCGCACGTAGGACATCCCTCGACCGGATCGGGGGACACGCATGAACCGTCGTCCAGCGTGGCTTCAGCATCGTAATTGCATGCCTCTGGGTCGGTGCAACCTGCACACGAGAAATCGCAAGAACCGTCGTCTGTGAGGGCGTCAGGGTCAAAGTTGCAGGCCGCGGAGTCGGTGCAGCCAAAGTCGGAACCCAGGCACACGTCGGTCGCTTCAGACGAAGCAAACTCACCTCCTGAGGCGAGGATTGTCCCGTTGGATGTGACTGAATAATCCCCTATTCCGTAGGCACAGCAAATGCCGTCTCCCCATGAGTCGAAGATTGTGAAGGTGTAGCAACCTCCATCGATACAGATCTGCTCTACGTATTCTGTCCCCGTGGCAGCGTAAGGGCCGCCGGAGGCCACCACTGCGCCCGCAGCGTCGGTCACGGTCCAGGTCGTTTCACCGGGGTAGTTGTCTGTGAGGATGGTCACCGTCAGGTCCTCCCCTCCCAAAATGCATGACCCGTCATCCAAAGTCGCCGCAGGATCGTAATTGCACGCGTCGGGATTGGTGCAACCTCCGCAGGTGCTGTTGTCACCTCCGCACACCCCACATTCGTCGTTTGCCGTGCACGAACCGTCGTCCGTCGTTGCCGTGGGGTCGTAATTGCACGCCGTCGGATCGGTGCAACCAATGCAATCAAAATTGCAAGAGCCGTCGTCCAACGTGGCCTCAGGATCGTAGTTGCACGCGGCAGAATCGGTGCAACCCAAACCGCACGACGTGACGCCAATTTGAACCACGTCCGACCCCTGTGTCGAACCGTCGCCTTGTTGGGCGCCGTCGAGATCGCCCGAAGCAAGCACGTTGCCCAAATCGTCGGTCAACGTGTAGGTGGCGCCGTTCCAACCGTCGCCGTAGCTGTCCGTCATGTAGAGCGTGTAACACCCGTTGGGAATGCATTCCGTCGATGTGCCGGCCCCACCCGACGCATAAACCGTGCCGTTCAGGTCTAGAGACCAGCCAATTTCACTGTCCCAGCTTCCGCCACCCACCGTCACGGTGATGCCGCTGCCCGAGGAATTCATGAAGAAATCGCTTGATGCCGTGTCGTTCGACGGGTCTTGGTCGGCGGCTCCGTTGGGGTTGCTCACCGAGAAGCTGAAGGTGTGGCTTCCGTCGGCTGGAGCGATGTCCGCCAGCGTCAACTCCGCCGTACCGCTGTAATCAAGTGAGCCCTCCCATGTGGTCGAACCTTCCTCGATGCCGTCCACGCTGTACGTGATGTCCAAGGATGTCAAGGTCAAGGCGCCGTTGTTTCGAATGCGGATCACGGGGGCTACAGAAGCAGCACACACCCCGGCTTGGGGTGCAATCACCAATTGCGCTTGGGCGTCCAAGTCAAAGTCCGGAACCGCGGGCGTGCAACCCGGTGAGGTTAACAAGCTCGCACGAGCACCTCCAGGCAAGAACAGGGCGTTCATGCGGTCCGACTGTCCCTGCGTGAAGAGGTTCATGCATGCGTCGTCCGAGTAGTCCATGTAATTTTGAACCATGTCCGTGGTCCCGCAAGCGACGCTGCCCAACGCGCAGCCGTAATTGGGGCCGTCCGAATCAGGAGTGTCGTCAACGAAATCAGAAGCACCGCATCCCCCGTCGCCCCAAATGTGACGCAAGTTCAACCAGTGGCCAATTTCGTGAGTTGCAGTTCGTCCGAGTGCAAACGGTGCTTGAGCGGTACCCGTGTTTCCCGTGGCGGTGTAATTGCACACCACCCCGTCTGTGTTGGCGGGACCACCCGGAAATTGTGCGTATCCGAGCAAGCTCGAGCCCAAATCGCACACCCAAAAGTTCAAGTAATCCGATGCAGGCCATGCATCCGACCCCCCTTGCGAGGTGAACTTCATGGCGTCGTTGGTCCCGAAGGAGGACACGCTTGTGGAAACGCGCAAAATGCCGTCGGTGGGATTGCCCTGCGGGTCTTGAGAGGCCAAGCAGAATTCAATCTGCGTGTCCGCAGCCTGCGCCCAAACGTTGTCCTGGTCCGAATTCAACCGACGAAAATCGTCGTTCATGATTTGCAGCTGAGACAGGATTTGGGCTTCACTGATGTTCTCAGCAGGCGTGTTGTAGAGCACGTGGAACACCACGGGAACCGTCACCACCATCTGCGAGCGCTGAGCAGGGTTGGTTCGCAACGACTCGATGTGGGACTGCGTTTGCTTTTCGATGACCCGCATGCGCTGGGCCATCTTGGCATCTTGGTGCATCAAACGATCCAAGTTGCCCATGGTGTGGCATACTCGGCTGCGGTCTGGCTTGTCAGCGCTGTTCTGCTGAGCAAAAGAGGGCATGAAGAGGCCTGCAGAGAGTGCCAGCGTGCATGCGGTTTGGATAAATCGCTTCATAGATTTGGTTTGTGTGTGGAATATACGCCCTGAGCGGCATCAAACGTTGATTTGTCTAAAAAACGGCCGGATTTTCCCGGACGAACTTCGCGACATGAATTTGATTTTGAAGGTGTTGCATGACGACGACGACCACTGTGTGGTGTTGAAGCCCGCCGGGATGGCCACACATGGGAAAGGGCCCCACACGTTGGTTGCTGCTCTTCGGGGTCTTGCCTCGGAAGGGAAACTTGAGGCGGAAACGGAACTTCTCCCCATTCACCGCCTTGATTTTGGCACCCGCGGTCCGGTGGTTGTCGCCAAACACCCTGTTGCTCACAGAGCCTTGCAAGAGGCATGGCCAAGAGCTGTCAAGGTTTACCACACTTGGGTTGAGGGAGCGCTTGAAACCGCTCGCGGCCGTGTGTGCTTGCCGTTAGACGGCAAGGCCTCGGCCACGTCTTTTCGCAATTTGGGGTCTAGACCTTGGGGCGTGCACGGCAACGCCACACTTGTGGAATGGACTCTCGAAACCGGCCGAACCCACCAAATTCGACGTCACGCTGCCGCCTTGGGCCACCCCGTGATTGGAGACCTCGTTTACGGAACGCCTCCGATTTACACCGGTCATGGCATTCATTTGACGTGCAGTCATTTGGCCTGGGACCACCCCACCGCCGGAACGCGCCTGCAGCTCACCGTCCCGCCTGCGAAAAAAATGATACGCGCAGTTGCCGGCACCTTTCTTCCGCGCGAACCCAGTGCCATGCTTGACCTGTTCATACCGGGTTGAGCTCGTGAGCACGTACCTTGCAGGCGCCAACCTTCGTTGCCTCATGCGCACCATTCGATCCCTCTTCCGCATCTTTCTCTTTTTGGGGCTCTGCGTGGCGACCTCGGCCTTTCTGCTGGTTGGTCTTGCAATGCGAAGAGCCGGAGGCACAACTACCCACGACAACCGGACTTGGATTCACAAGCGATTCGTTCGGTTCGTCCGGCGGGTACACCGGATCATGGGCATGCGCATTTCATGGGAGGGCCAGCTTCCTGACGAGCCTGCTGTGCTCATGGGCAACCATCGTTCTTACATGGATGGCATCCTCTTTCCTGTCGATTTTCCCGTGGTTTTCGTGGCGCGCAAAGAAACCAAATCGTGGCCCGTCATCGGATGGGGCGCCACCCTCATTGGAACGATTTGGGTGGATCGAAAAAGCAAAGAAAGCCGCACGGCAACCCGGAAAACCGTGCGCAACCGCCTCGACGAAGGCATGGGCATTGTGATTTTTCCCGAAGGCACAACTCACCGTGGACCCGACCTCCTCGAGTACCGCCCGGGCATGTTTTACACGTGCGCCGAAGAGGGATTCCCGATTGTGCCCGTCGCTCTTGAATACGGCGACCCCAACATCGCTTGGGTTGGAAATTCCTTGTTCATACCGCACGCCTTTCATCACTTGGGAGCCAAACACCTTGACGTGGCCGTCCGCTTCGGCACCCCCGTTCACCGGGACGATGCAGAGGAACTTCGGACGCACGTGCGAACCTGGACCGCCAAGGCCTGCCTTGAGCTCCGTGCCCAGCTCGACGCGAATCGCAATTGAGGTGCGGAAAAAAGGGCCGACCACGCAGGTCGACCCTCTTGCAAAGCCTGTACAAAGCTTGCGAATCACTCCACCACGAGAGGCAGAGAAGCTCGTCCGCGTGCGTGCGACGCGACCACCGTGTAACGGCCGGAGGCCAATTGCGAGATGTCCACCGTCGCTGCAGTGCGCGTCCGAATCACTTCGGCGCCACGTACGTCAAGGATCACAACGTCGACCGCCGAACCAAGTTCTTCCAGCCCTTGCAAAACAACCCATTGGCTGGCGGGGTTGGGAAGAAGCTTGAGCTCAAGAAGGCCGGCCTCAGTCAGGTTCGTCGCTTCCAAAATCTGAACTGTACGCACCACTTCTCCCTCGCAACCTGCCGCGTCTGTTTCTGTCAACGTCAACGCACCGGCACCTGCCACCTCTCCCCAAACCACGGTGACCGAGGTCGTTCCTTGGCCTTCGGTGAGGACTCCTCCCGTGACGGACCACACAAAAGTGTCTCCTGAAGCGCCGTTGTACGTGTAGGTGGCTGCATCTCCCGCAAACGGGAACAACGGGCCGGTGATGTTGCCTGTTCCCATGTAATAACACGAAGCATCGTCCACGTTGGCTTCGGCGTTGTAATTGCAAGCTTCATCGTCCGTACATCCGTTGACTGCAATCACCCCTGTGCATTCGCAATCCTCTCCAATTTCATCGAAAATTGTGCTGTCGTCGCCGTCGTCGCAACTGTCTCCAGGCACGATGCAAGAGCCGTTGTCGGTATTCGCCTCGGCATCGAAGTTGCAGGCCACGCTGTTGGTGCATCCAAACAACGCTGGCAAACAGAACTCATGCACGATTTCGGTGCCGTAATCTGCTTCAATCATCTGGAACAACGCCGATCCCGAAGAATCCACGGCGACGTAATTGCCGTCCACGCCACATTGGTTCCATGCCGCGCCGTTCAACCCATCTCCATACTCATCTGTCAGTGTAAAGGTGTAGCAGCCCTCCGTGAGGCACTGCTCGAACACGTACTCCGTTTCTTCGTCGGTGTACGTCATGGGAGCTACTGTG
>JBDQOS010000198.1:0-2759 GCA_040261075.1 Flavobacteriales bacterium | reverse complement strand
GGGGGTGTGGACGTGGTTTGGGTGGGGAAGTGTGTTCCTTGCTGTTCCGCTGTGTTTACTTTTGTACCTCGGTTTGGCCATGGCAACGACGCCTCAGGCGAAACCCGATTGAGATTCACCCACACGCATCCACTGCACATGAAATTCCGCGCTGCCATCGACATCATGCCGCTTCCCGCTTTGTTGGACCCTCAGGGAAAGGCCGTCAGCAACAACATGCCCAACATTGGGTTGCCGGACATCAGCAACGTTCGGATTGGCAAGCACGTGACCTTGGAGGTGGACGCCGACAGCCGTGAGGCGGCAGAAGGCCAGGTGAACGACGCGTGCACCAAGCTCCTCGTCAACGAGATCATGGAAGGGTTCACCTTCCGCCTCGAGGAGGTCAAGTAAGTCAATCTGCTCGGAGATGGAACGGGGCTATTGGCCTCGCATAGGCCTGCGTCTCAGTTGCAGGCTTGGTCGAAGTACAGCAAAAACTCGAGGATGTCGCCGACCCCGACGAATCCGTCGCCTGTGAGGTCTTCGTTGCCCTGCGAGGGTGCGCCGTTGTAGCTCGACAAGAGGATGAGCAGGTCGTCGATTCCGCGCAGCCCGTCGTTGTTGAGGTCGGCGGTGCACGGGACGTGAGCCTCGATGTGGGTGCGGGCCATGTTCAGGGCATGCTCTGCTACGGCGAGGCCGATGCGTCGGCCGGGGAGGTCGTCGCAGGGAGGGTGGATGCCGCCCCAAATGCGAGACAGGCTGCACTGGTCGGAGGCGTCGCGGTAGGTGGCCCACTGCAGCACGACGTCTTGGGACGGGCCGTCTTCGAAGACGAGGAACTCGTTCGCGGGCGCGGTGAATTCACCCATGCCGCCTGGGAAGTAGGGGTCACCGGTGATGGCGGTCAGGATTTCGGCTGCGGCGCGTGAGAACGTGGAGTGGCCGCTGACGTAGCCGGCAAAGGGCGGCGTCACAAACGACGGCCGTTGGTAAGGCCACCAGTTTTCAGCGAGGATCCAATCGACCCCGGCTTCGTCGGTGTTGGGGTGGGAAATGAAATCCGGGCCTTGCCAAGCGCGTACCTTGAGTTTGTCGACGTCGCTCGCGCTCGGGAAGTCGTTGTCGCCGGGCGCCACCAGTTCGCAGAAGCCTTCGATGAGCGGGAGCCCTGCCGCGTCGTAGCTGGGAAGGGACGGGTCCGTGCATTGCCCGCGCCCCTGCATCCAGCGCAGCGCCGACACGGGCCGGATGTAGTCGTACCACCCTTTGTGACTCCACGCCGCAATGGCCGCGTCGTGCAGCGCACCACCCAGGGTGAAGTAGGCACACACCTCCCAGTCGAACAAGTCCCACGGTTCGCCCTCGCCCATCCAGCGCGGCTCGAAGTCGGGGTGGTCCATGACGGTGTTGACGAGGGTGAACCAGTGTCCGGGAGGGGTTTCGGAGTCCGGGCCGTCCGCCCAAAATTCCGCCAGCACCCTTGCGTAGTCGCCGCGGGGCACGATTTGGGGTTCGTACGGCAAGCCCGTGGCGGGATTCACGTTCCACCCTTGGCTCGCGTCCCCGCCGTTCTCCCAATCGTAGAATTGGTCGTACTCCGTGAAGTCCAAGTAGAACAGGGTTGGATCGACGTTGCCGACGCTCGCTGGGCTGATGTCAATCAGGACGCCGTCGGTGGGGTCGAGGTGCTCCGACCAGCGCAGCACCATGCCGTGGCCCCAGACGTAGGGGTCGTCGATGCCTTGGGCGTTGTTCAGGTCGATGAGCGGGGGCTCGCCTTGGTCCACCCAAACCGGATACGGCCATCCGTCCGCCGCGAAATGCAGCGACTTGACGCTGTCCGGCAACCCAAAGGGCACCACGCTGCCCCACTCAGGACTCAAAAAAGGTGGCGTCTCGGATTCCGGGATGCCGCTCTGCCCCACAAACGTGCTCAGGCTGATGCTTTGCCAGTGGTTGGGCTGCACGAGCATGGGGTTGCCCGGCACTGATTCGATGAACAGGTCCGGGTTGAGCGGCGTGTAATGTTGGTTGGCGTAGTCGTTGGCCTCGTTGCTTCCGTCCAATGCGCCTTGGGCCAAAACCTGTTGCGCGATGTAATTCCCCAACGCCGCGGGCCCGTCGTTGACGTAGTCGGTGCTTTGAAAGCTGTTCACGCCTCCGTTCAGGGCGAATTGCTGGTACAGGCTCATCAACGTGGCCGTGCCGCCAGGCGAATTCAAGAACCGGTTCCAAAGGATGCGGTAGGAGGCGTAGTTGATGGCTTCCTCTTGCGCCCAGCGCCGCTGCGCGGGATCTTCGATGGCCGCAACGCTGACTTCGACCAAAAACGGCTCGGCAAGCGTGTCGTACGCCGCCCAGGCGTCGTAGCAGGCGGCGGACCAATGGTGGAGGTTGCGGGCGTGCACCGTGGGCCTCGCCAAATCGCTTCGGATGGCGTCCAACATCACCTCGTTCCACTCGCGCACCAGGCTCTGTTGTGCCCAGGAAGCCGACCCGGAAATCAACCCCGTAACCCACACGAGCAGCAGCGCGGCAACGGCCCGGGTGGGCAGAAGCCTTGGGGTTGGGCGGACGAAAGTGTCGGCGAGTGAGCTCATGGGTTTGGCGGCGTGCGTTCGCAAGAAAGCAGACGTGAATTTACATAATAAACAAGGAACGTGCACGTCGCGGCTCGGTTGGCTGTGCTGAAGGACTTGCTTTGCTCCGCTTAGAGCAGTCCTGCGGCGCTCAGGACGGCGAAAACGTCGCCGGCTTCGAGGGGGCCGACGGTG
>JBDQOS010000197.1:0-5669 GCA_040261075.1 Flavobacteriales bacterium | reverse complement strand
GGTCGTAGTCGCTGCCAAGCCGCACAAACACGTTCACGTCGCCCTCGTTCAGAATTTCCCCTTGCCGTCCCGCCTCCACGTGCACGAACATCCGAAGTCGTTCGTACATACGCATGTCGAAGTTGATGTTGCGGTACGCGGCGCGGGCGTCGCCGTCTTCGAGTCCACACACCTCCAGAGCCAGCGACTGCTCGTTCAACCGGCGTTGGTTGAGGTTGGATGGATCAATCTCCTGGTTGATGCCGGGAGGAATCACGTACGGCACGGGCTGACGCACCCCGTTTTCTTCAAGGTTCACCGCCGTCAGGGCAAATTGCGTTCCCGTCGGATCGTCCACCTCCAATTCCTGCAGGCCCGCGAGGCTCTGTTCGTACCGACGCCATTCGCCTCGCACCAATTCAATTCGAGCGAAACGCAACGTCACCGGCTCGCTCCATCCCTTCATGAACATCCGCATGAACCGAATGGAGCGGAAGTCGCTGATGCCGTTGTACGCCTGCTGGTACTCCTTGACCGGAATCTTGAATTGGTACCATTTGATGGGGCGCTGCTCGCCTGCCCCGTTGGTCTTGGACACCGTCTCGAGAATGTCCGACAAATACCCTTTGCCGATGTTTTCCTGAGACAAATCGGACAAGGTCATGGGAATCTCGTACTGGTAGTACGATTCAATGGTTCCAAGCGTCAAGTCCTCGTTGATGTCCTCCGTGTTGGGGATGGTCGTGGACGTGATGGGGTAGCCGTAGGGTTGCTGGGTGTTGGAGTTTCCCTCGTAGCGGCTGAAGAATTGGTAACGCTCCAAGATGTCTTCGCCGTTTTCCTGGGCCACGGGGTCTCGGAAGTAACGGAAGTCGTCCGCCGAAGGATCGGCACGGTATTGAGACAACGCGTCCGGGTTCAAGTCTGTTTCCAGACCATCCAACCAAGCGGCAAAAAACTCCCGTTCTTTTTCTGAGTTAAGTCCATCCAACCCCACGTCCTGGGCGCTGTAGTCGTTGGTGCTGTTGTCAAAGGCATTGACCACGTTGAAGGTCGTGGGGTCGGGGTAAATCCCCCACGTGCTCGTGTCCGTCTCCAACTCCGTGTTGTTCGCCGACGGCAGCCCGTTTTCGAATTCGAGCTGGCTGTCGTTGAGCACGTCCTCGCTTACGTTGCCGAGGTTGATGTACAGCTTTCCGCCGCTCTCGTTCTCCGAATCCTCGTTGAAAGGGTCCATCACCCAAAACTGGATGTACTCGATGTTCGCGGCCTCAAAATCTGTCGTGGTCAAGGCGCGTTGAATGCCTGCCCACCGTTCGTCCGGGTTCTTCAACGTGCCGTCCTCCTCGAGACCCGAGGAGTAGTCCGACCCGTCAAACGGCTCGTAGTTGTAGGGTCCTCGCTCCGAGGGGCGGAACGTCATGTCCAACGTCGGAAGATTCGTCGGCATCCCTGCCGTCGCGCTGTTGCTGTAATCGCCCTTCTCGTACAACTCGCGCAACAAAATTTGCCGCATCCGGTGGTCCTGTCGGATCTCGGCATCCACTTGCCCGTCCTGAAGCGAACTTCCGTTCATCAGCGAAGGGTCGATGGTGTACCAACTGAGGCCCGCGCGGTTGTAGTTCGACGCCAAATCGTCTTCCAGCCGCGCTTCGGGAAACTTGTCTTCCTGCCACCGTGGTGTGGAGGCCAGGAACCAGCGGTTGACCGCACGGAGGTCGATGGTGCTCTGGGAGCCCTCGAAGTCGTCGATGTAGGCCGTGCCCTCGTCTCCGACCGCCCGACTGTGCCCAGGAATGAGGTATGCCCCCTCTGCGCTGACGTCGAACGTGGACTTGGCCGAGGTGCTGTAAAACGGCAAGCGATCAATGAGTTCCGTCAGCAAGCGGCTTTCCGTTTGCCACGAAAAGTCGGCCCCGACCACCGTGTTGTTCACCGGCTCGTCGCCCATGTTCACCTTGCGCGTCAGAGGGCGTTCCCGCATGTTCAAGAACGTCGTCCCGATGTTCAAATTGTCGCTGGCGACGTAATCGAACCTCGTGCCGAGCAAGGTCTTGGTCTGGATGTTGAACAGCGAGTTGGATTCGAGCGACACCTTGATGGTTTGGCCCGATTCAAGCAGGCCGTCGTTGATGATCCGAACCCTTCCCAAATTGTAGTCGACGGTGTAGTCGCGGTTCTCCACAAGACGCACGCCACCGGCCGTCACGGTGACGGACCCCTCGGGCACGTTAAGCGCGTTGAGTTGAATCTCCGACGAGCTCTGCGACTGGAATCGGCCTTTGATTCGATACCGGTTCAGCGCCGGAATCTGTTGGGCCGCCGTTTTCGTGCTGTCGTACAACGGCTGGAACACCAGGGTTTGGATGAGGGCGTCACGAATGCCCTCTTGGTCGGCCGCGGGAATTTCCGAATCCGCAACGTATTCGGCAATCTTCTCTGCCAGGTTGGTTCCAAAAGGCTCCACCGACGGCAAGAAAATCCGGCCGTTTTGGCTGTTGATGGTTCCTCCTTGCACGGCTGCGTTGTCCACGTAGTCGAAGACCCCATCTTGGTTGGGCATGCCGTTGATGTCAATGCGGTCCATGCCCAGCACTTGAATGAGCAAGCGGCCGTCAAGCGGTTCTCTGGGGATGTAATTCAGGTCCACCCCGGAATTGGGGTCGTTGTACCAGATGTCCAAACGAAAATCCTCGTTGCTCACCCCGAAGGCGCCCATCGAATACACGTTCTTCATCATCGTCCGCCAAAGCGGCGCTTGGTCGCCGTTGTCCAACTTCACTTGGGTCACAGACGACTTCAACATCTTCAACACCAGCGCTCCGGGCGCAGCATACCCGTCCTGCGAAAGTGTTCCCACTTGGTACGTCTCGCCGTTCAAGGTGTACTCGTAGGCCACGGCGAGAACTTCGGCGTTGTTCAGCGCTTGGCGCAACGAAATGAATCCGAGACGGCTGTTGTAGGTGAATTCGGACTGGGTCAGTTTCCGGGCATTGCCCACGCGCTCGTAGTGCACACCTTGCTTCAAATCGCCGCCCAACGCCGTCGAGATGGCTTGGTTCGCCCCGGTGAACTCCATGACCCCTTCATTCAGCGTCAAGCTTCGGAACAGGTCGTTGTTGTAGTTGTTGGGGGCCTTGTCCGAAGTGGCCTCCGTGGCCGGCTCAAGCGCCTCGTTGGTGAAGATGCTCTCGTTGTTGATGAGGTTGCCCTGCGGCAAGTTGGTGGACAGGTAGGTCGGGTGCTCGCCCAAATCCGTGAACGCCACAATGTTCCGCACATCCTGCGTGTTGGCCTGCGTGTTGACCACGTAGACTTCGATCCGGTTGATCATGGCTCCCGAATTGGGAACGGGCAACGAGCGCATGGCCTCGTCGTACTGGTCCACGAAGTACTGGCTGAGGAAGTAGTGGCGGTTCGCCTCGTAGTCGTCCGCCCGGATGTCGAACTCCTGGGTTTGGGCTCCCCCTTCCACCTCGATCTCGCTGCGCTCGCCTTTTTGTTGGCTGAAGACCGTCGTGTTGTACAAACGTCCCCATTGGGTCTCCAGCTTCAGGCCAAACAAACTCTGCGACCCCACAATCAAACTGCTGTTGAGAGGCATGTTGATGTTTCCGGCCTCGATGTTCTTCAGGATGTCGTCTTCTTCGCCCTGGAAACCGATGTTCATTTGGTTTTCAAAGTCGAAGAGCGCCTGGGTGTTGATTTGCGTGCCGAGCTCAATTTTGTCGCCAATCTTGCCTCCGAGGTTGAGCTGAATTCGTTGGTCAAAATCCACCGACCCAGCCCGGCGTTGTCGCTCCGGAATTCGTGGGTTTTCCGTGTTGTTCCACGTGTATCCCAAGGTGATTTCCGCAGTTCCCTGGGGCTTGATCTCAATCTCGTTGCTGCCGAAAATCATCTCGAACAGCTCGCTGTCGATTTCCAGCTTGGGAGCAAATGCACGGTCCGCCTCGTCCTCTTCTTCTTGAAGTTGGTTCCAAAATTCCGTGAGGTTTCCCTCGATGTTGTAGTTCAAGTACTCGTCCAGGGTGAACAAACTGGCAGGACGGAATTGAAGCGTGTCTCCAATGGTTTGCTGCACCTCGTACATCCCTGTGAGCGGGTTGTACACCACCCCGTAATTGAAGTTGCTCGGCCATTGCAACGAGACCCCGCCAGGAAACTCGGTGGGATTGAACATGTCCCCGTTGTCGTGAGGGAACGGCAAGTTGAACGTGGTGTCGGACTGGGCGCTGGTTTGGGCGAAAACATCGCCAGACAAAAAGAACCCACAGGCCACCCAGGCCCACCCGTAGGTCCAAAATCTCCTCCAATTCGGCGCGCCTTCCTGTGGTGGGGGGGTCATGCGTGTTCCTGGTTCAATCGTCGGTGTCGGTCAAAGTTCGCGCAAAGCGGCTTTAATGAGGCCTTCCAACGAGGCGGAATCTCCTTGCGAAGCGAGGAGTTCGTCCAGAACCGCGTTGCATTTGGCCTTGTCAAAGCCGAGCGATGTCAGTGCCCCTAACGCGTCGTCCTTCATTCTATTGTGCGAAGGTGATGCGGAAGCCAAACTTCCTTCAGAAGAGGCCGATCCCGCCTCCACCTTGTCTTGCAAATCCACGATGATGCGCTGAGCGGTTTTGGCGCCGATTCCCTTGACGCGCTTCATGGCGTCCACGTCGCCCGAAGCAATTGCCGCAGCCGCCGTGTCGGGGTCCATCGCGCTCAAGATCAAGCGGGCCGTGTTCGCCCCAACGCCATTCACGCCGAGAAGCAACAGAAACAGGGTGCGCTCGGACTCCGTGGCAAAACCGTACAGAAGTTGGGCGTCCTCCCGAACCACCATGTGGGTGTGGATCTTCACGAGTTCGTGGTCGCCAAGTTGGTCGAACGTGGTCAAGCTGATGGCGACGAAATACCCGACTCCGCCGCATTCCACCACAACGTGCGTGGGGTGCTTTTCAACGAGTCGGCCGTGGAGGTGGTGAATCACAGCTGCGCGTCTTTGATTTGGGCATCCACCACCGCGAGGCGAACCATGTCCAGGATTTCCTTCGCACTTGAACCCATTTGGAGAATGTGCACGCTTTTCCTCATGCCTAACAGCACCGGGCCTTGCGCATCCATTTCAGCCATTTCCTGCAAAAGCTTGTAACTGATGTTCCCTGCAGCCAGGTTGGGGAAAATCAAGGTGTTCACACGGCGCTTGTGCAAGGCACTGAACGGGAAACTTTCCGCCAACTTGTCTTGGTTCATGGCGTAGTTGGCCTGGATTTCGCCGTCCACAATCAATTCCGGGTGATGCACATGCAGGTACCGGGCCGCCTCCGCCATTTTCTCGGCGTCATGCCCCTTGGAGCTGCCAAAATTCGAGTAACTCAACAAGGCTATTCGAGGCACAATGCGCAGGTTTCGCACCGCTTCCGCCGTGAGCAACGTGATGTTGACAATGTCCTCGGCCGTGGGGTTGGTGTTCACCGTGGTGTCTGCAAAAAACATGGGGCCGTTCTTGGACTGCACGATGTACATGCCGGCCACCTTTTGGACGCCTTGTGCTTTGCCGATGGTGTGAAGCGCCGGACGAATCACGTTGGGGTAGTTGCGCGTCAACCCAGACACCAACGCGTCGGCCTCGCCTTGGTCCACCAGCATCGATCCGAAATAGTTGCGCTGGCGCATGTACCGCTCGGCTTCAATGGCCGTAAGCC
>JBDQOS010000196.1:0-2957 GCA_040261075.1 Flavobacteriales bacterium | reverse complement strand
ATCGGGTGGGTCGTCAAAGTCACCCGTGATGTATTCGCCGAAGTCCGCCGCTAGTAGCAGGAACTTGGGAACGACGAGGAACCCCGCCTGAACGTTGTAGGCGTATTGATTCTGTTTGAACTCGAGCTCGCGCTTCATGTGCGTTGCTGCGCGCTCTTGCACTGCCTGGGCGTTGGCTCGTCGTTCGGCACGCTTCTCGAGAAAGTAGCTGAAGTTGCCTTGGTAGGAGTGAAGTGCTTGGTCCTCGAGTTCGAGAATGCGGTCGCAGACGTTTTCCAGGAAGTACCGGTCGTGCGTCACCATGAGCAGCGTCGTTCCCATGGAGGCCAAACGTTGTTCCAACCAAGCGATCATGTCCAGGTCGAGGTGGTTGGTCGGTTCGTCCATCACCAAAAAGTCAGGCGCTTCGAGCAGGACTTGGGCGAGGGCAACCCGCCGCTTCTCACCGCCGCTCAGGCTGATCACCTTGCGCTCAAGGTCGTGGAGGTTCAGCTTGCCCAGGATTTCGCGCGCCCGGGCTTCGAAGTTCCAACCTTCGTGCGCGTCCATGGCGTCGTACGCACGCTGCAATTCGGTGCCTTCCAGTCCCAGGGCAAGTGCGCGTTCGTAATCACGCATGGCCTTGACTGCAGGGCTGTCACCGATGTACAGGGTGTCCAAAACGGTGGCTGTCGCGTCCAGTTCCAATTCTTGCCTGAGGTGACCGTGCCGCACCCCGGACGAAAACACCACACGGCCACTGTCCGCAGGTTCCTGACCGCAAATAGCTCGAAGAAGCGTGGATTTGCCAGAACCGTTTCGAGCAACGAGCGCCACGCGCTCTCCTTCTTGCACCCCGAAGGTCAGGTCGCCGAAAAGTCGTCTCTCCCCATATGTTTTGGTCAATCCTTCGACCGACAACATGTTTCTCCGCTCCGCCATGGCTCAAAGTTAACGCGCCCCACGTGACCCGACCACGTACCAACACCACCATTTCACGAGAGGTGAGCGCCGTTCTTAAATAGTTCTTAATCAATTTTTAACGACCGATGTACACACTTCAATGTGAAAATTGAAACCAAAAACGTGTTTTCAAAACACGATACAAGGGCGTGATTTGCATCGAACCTAAAATCTATTTCAGATGAAAAAGTTTGTTCTCTCTCTCTTTGCAGTTGCGACTGCATCGTTTGCATTCGCCCAGGATGCATCTCAACCCAAAGGCTCTTGGTACCTCGGTACGGGGGATGCCACGACCTTGTTGAACGTGTTTTCTACAGGAGTGTCCTTCGACGCGACTGTCGGATACGCCGTTGCGGATGACATTGTCGTGACCGCAAAATCTGGCTTCGGCGGGACCTTTGATGCGCTCAACCTGTCCCTTGGCGGCCAGTACTTCATGGGCGATTACTACGTGGGGTTGGATTTGGATGACCCCATCAACAACTTGGATCTCGGGCTGAACGCAGGCCGATACATTGACTTCAAAGACGTGCTGTACATCGCACCGCAGTTGAACATTGGGGCTCTCCTCAACGATCCCGCGGTTGGCGTCAGCATCAACCTTGGTGCGCGCTTCTAAGAGCGCCTTCGCGACATAGTAAAGGGAGCTTCGGCTCCCTTTTTTTTGTGCGCTATTTTCACGTGGAAATGAACTGGAAAACCAAACCTTGGACGGATCTGTCTCGTGACGAACTCCATGCGGTTGTTCGACTCCGAGTGAATGTGTTCGTCGTGGAACAAGATTGTCCCTACAGCGACCTGGACGGAAAGGACCTTCGTGGTTGGCACGTGTGGGCGGAAGATCAGTCTCTTGAAAAGGGCAGGGCTGCGGCGGCGTATGCAAGGGTCTTGGCTCCTGGAGTCAGTTACGCAGAGCCGAGCATTGGACGTGTGGCGACACGGCAAGATTGCCGTGGTCAAGGTTTGGGAAGGGAATTGATGCAGCGGTGCATCGACGTTTGTAAACGCGTTTGGCCGGGAACCTCGGTGCGCATTTCCGCCCAATGTTACCTCGAAGGGTGGTACGAGGAATTGGGATTTGAGTCCGTGGGCGAGCCGTACTTGGAAGACGGAATCCCCCACATTCAAATGCTGCGATCAGCCCGCGCTTGAAGCCCTTGCCTCGGAAGGAGCTTCGCTTGAAGGTGTCTCGATTTCGTCGTGGGCCACAGCAGCTTTCACAAACGACACGAACAACGGGTGCGGGTTGAGCACCGTGGAGGCATACTCGGGGTGGAATTGCGAGGCCACGAAATAGGGGTGGTCGGGAATTTCCACGACCTCGACCAAATTGCTGTCCGGATTGACCCCCGTGGCCAACATGCCTGCCTCTTCAAAACTCGTGAGGTAGGCGTTGTTGAATTCGTAGCGGTGTCGGTGCCGCTCGGAAATTTCCAGGGTTCCGTGATAGGCCTCCAGAGCCTTTGAATTTGGTTGCAGCACGCAGGGATATTCGCCCAAGCGCATGGTGCCACCCATGTTGGTGATGCTCTTTTGTTCGCCCATCAAGTCAATCACCGGTTCCGGTGTGTATTCTTTGATTTCGGTCGAATGAGCGTCCTTCAGTCCCAGGACGTTGCGAGCAAATTCGATGACAGCGCATTGCATGCCGAGGCAAATGCCGAAGAAGGGGATGCCGTTTTCCCGCGCGTGGCGGATGGAGAGCAATTTGCCGTCAATTCCACGTGACCCAAACCCGGGCGCAACGAGAATTCCGTGGAGACCTTCGAGCCTCGATTCGACGTTCTCTGGCGTAACCTGCTCGCTGTGAATCCAATCGACGTCGATGTGCGTCTCGAGCAAGGCGCCGGCATGGTCCAGGGCTTCTGCGATGCTTTTGTAGCTGTCCTTCAGTTCGACGTACTTGCCGACAAGCCCGATTCGCACGTGACGCTTGGGATTCTTGTACCGACGCAGGAAATCCTTCCATTCGTTCAGCTTCGCCTCGGTTTCTCCGCCATCCATTCCGAGCTTTT
>JBDQOS010000195.1:0-5096 GCA_040261075.1 Flavobacteriales bacterium | reverse complement strand
ATGCTGGAGGCGTTGCAAATCCTGTGGCGCAAGGAACCGACCCCAGCCAGAACCAAAACATGACCTTCCGCGCGCACCGATTTGCGCCTGATTTCCCTGGACTTGCCGGTCAGGACCTCACACCCATGGGTGTCTTGGAATTGAACCCCACGCCGCTCGAACCCTGCGCCTTGATCGAGGGCTGCATGGACATGCTTGCGTGCAACTACGACAGCACTGCCACGGAGCCCTCCATGGATTGCGAGTACGACTCCCCGTCGTTTGAGGCGACTTCCATGTTCGTTTTGGGCGTCCTCGAACCTGAGGTGGGGTGCAACGGAGGCTACGCCGTATCCTCCAGCCTTCCTGTCACCCTCGTTGCTACTGAAGGCGGATTGACCTGGGAATTTGACCCGGCTACAGAGCAGATCTTGATCGACAACGGCTACGAATTGCTGGTCACGGACCTCACCAACCAACTCGTAAGCCTGTGCGGGGACTCAATGAATGTCGTCGACGGCATGGGCAACGCATACACCTTGACGTACGACGGCACAGGGTACATCAACCCAGTCTACGGAGGCTACATCGCCCCAGCTCAAAATTTCAACGAGGGTTGTGGGTTTGAGTTTGCGTGCAACTACGATCCGTGTGCGCTCTACAATTTCGATTTGTGCGAATTTCTTGATGTTGAAGTCAACGTCACGTCAGACAGCGGCACGGGGAACGGCCAGGCGACTGCGACCGCAACGGGCGGTGTAGAGCCCTACACCTACGCCTGGTACGCAGGCTCTGACAACGACGCGTTTGCGTTTGGTTCAGATGTGGACAGCCTGACCTCGGGAGATTACAGCGTGGTCGCAGTGGACAGCACAGGATGCATTGGAAGTTTTGACTTTGTCATCGAAACGGTTGATGGGATGTTGGAACACGGAGACATGTTGAACATCTACCCCAACCCTGCCGCAGATGTGCTTCGCATCCAAATCTCCGCGAACCAAGTTGGACACGTTAGGATGATGGACCTCGCAGGACGTGAAGTCATCTCAAGCACGCTTCGAGGAAACACGACCACGTTGGACTTGAGCGACATCCCGACCGGGACCTACGTGATTGAGGTTTCCAACGGCGAAACAGCGCGTACCCAAAAGGTCCAAATCGTGCGCTGAGTTGAGCCCAAACTCTTGTGGAAAGCCCGAGCCTTGAGCTTGGGCTTTTCTCTTCCTCGAAGTTCTAACTTGCCCACCATGAGCGAGAGCATTTTGACATCGTTTTCGGGCGGCGTGTTGACCGTTTCCCTGAACCGTCCTGACGTCTACAACAGCTTCAACCAAGAAATGGGCCGGGCCTTCCAATCCGCTTTGGATCACGCCGCTTCGGATGACCGAGTGCGATGTGTTGTGATCACCGGAAACGGTCGGGCCTTTTGCGCAGGTCAAGATTTGAAAGAGGTGACTTCCGAGGCATCTCCGGGCTTCAAAGTCATCGTGGAAGAGACCTACAACCGAAGCATTCGTCGCATCTGCGACATGGAAAAACCTGTCATCGCGGCGGTGAACGGTGTGGCGGCCGGGGCCGGGGCCAACATCGCACTGGCGTGCGACTTCGTGGTCGCGAAAAGCTCGGCGAAGTTCATTCAGGCCTTTGCGAACATCGGCCTCATCCCCGACAGCGGGGGCACGTACTGGCTTCCACGCCTTGTGGGAATGGCACGCGCCAAAGCCTTGACCATGTTGGGAATGCCTTTGGCGGCTGAAGAAGCCCAAAACATGGGGTTGATTCATCACGCGGTGGCCGACGATGAATGGGAGTCCGCTGTGGAAGCGCTCGCCCACAAACTCGCCAACATGCCCACCCTCGGACTGGGACTGACGAAAAGGGCGTTGCACGCTTCGGCATCCAACACGCTTTCCGAGCAACTTGCGCTTGAGCTCGATTTGCAATTCCAGGCTGCGGAAAGCGACGACTACGCCGAGGGAGTAAGGGCGTTCCTGGAGAAGCGCCCCGCCAAATTCACTGGAAAATGAAGGAGGACTGGATTTCCGTGCAAGAGGCGTTGCCGGAGGACAACCAACGCGTGTTGGGCTTCATCCCCGAGAACAAGGTGTTCTTGCCTGGGAAGGACTTTGAATTTGAGCTTCGCGAAGTGGTTGTGTTGCGTTTTTGCAAGGATTTTTATGCCCGAAACGAAGAGAAACGGACGAAGCACGGACTCCATTTTTGGGCGGGCGAAGGAAACAGCAACCACTTCTTCAAGGACGTCACGCATTGGCGCCCTGTGCCAACTGGGCCGGGGGAGGTGGGGTGATTACAGACATACGCTCCCCAGCGCGGCGAGCATGTCCATGAGGTCGGTGACCGTCACGCTCCCGTCGCCGTCAAAATCGCCTGGGCACGTGGGCGCCGCATCGAACATGCAGCTCCCGTCATCCCAGTTCGCCGTCGCTTCGAAATTGATGGCATCGAGGTAGGTGCACCCTTGTACAATCCACCCCACGCAATAGAGGTCAGCGCCGGACCACGGATTGTACGCGGCATCCATCGGGTCAAGGCACCCCGGACATGGCCCATAAGAATTGAAGCAGACCGCCCCCAAATCCACGGTACCGCTCCCTTCTTCGAGGACCACTTCCCTGGCAATGTTTTCCTGAACACCGTCGGGTCGCACGAAGCGGTACGCGTGCACCCCCTGCCCCATAAACACGGAAAACTGGGCCACGTCCCAAGCCGCGTTGGTTGGCATCACAGTCGAACCATTCACAAATTCGGCGTCCGCCGTGTCCGTCAATTCCAGTTCGGTCCACATCAGCTCCCACCCTGTTCCGCTTGGGTCGGGTTCGAGCGCCAAATCCACCCGGAAGATGACTTCGTACAAGCACGTTCCGTTGTCCAACGTAGCCTCACTTTGGAAATTGGCGGCAGTGGGGTCCATGCATCCCCCCACCGCGTCTTCGCCATCGCAATCTTGGTCCACCCCGTCTCCGGCGATTTCTAGCGCACCGGGATAGACCAGGGCGTTGTTGTCGTCGCAATCCCCTTCCAAATCTGTCCACCCGTCGCCGTCTTCGTCCACATCGAAAAAGCATTGACCCTGAGCGAGTAACCAAGGTGAGTCTGTGTAATTGACCGCTCCCTGAATGCGGCATCCTGAGAGCACGTCCGCATCGTACTTCCTGGCCCGGTACAAAGTTGCACCGTCCGTGAACCGCACTTCGAAGGAAATTTCTCCCTCGGGCGTAACCTCCGTGACCCGCGTGCCGAACTGCGGGGTGCCGGCCGTTCCCCAACCCACCAAGGTGTTCCCGTTCTCAAGACGAATGGCACTCCCCTGCGCTGCGCCGTACACCGCATCAGGGTGGGCAAACTGCCACACGTTTTCCGCCGTGAAATTGACGGTGTCCAATTCCAGTTCAAGTGCACGAGACAGGAAACCCTCTTCGTTGAAAATCCCGTTGTCGAACAACAATATTCGACCGTCGCCTAAATCATGTACGTCGTGTTGGACGTTGAATCCGTTCCACCCTGGGTCGTCAATCACAAACTGATTTTCCGCACCGCCCAGTTTCCAGTGAATCGACCAATCCTCGGGGCGCAGGCGGACAATTTGGCTTCGGTTTCGGAAGCTCAAAAGCAGCCCGCCGTGTTGATCGAATTGGACGGCATTCCAATGCAAATAATCCACGGTAGGCCAGTACAGGTTGTCAATCTCCGCGTTGAGGGGCATTTCTTCCAAACCGCTCCATTCGCGAAGTATGTTCTCGTCTTGGTCGAGGTGAACCATGTACGGGTTCAACACTTCCGCTTCCTCGAGTCCCCCTATCTCGGTCAAGTCCATTTCAAAATGTTGGAGCATCACCACCAAGTACGTCCCGTCTTCGAACAAGTGCACGTCGTGGTAGTCGTCGTCGTCGGGAAACGATTGAGTGAGCGTGTCAAGAGGTGTGAATTCGTCGTCGACGACGGTCCATTTCCGCAACGCGTAGTTGTACCACACGAACTCTCCTGGCTTCCACGGCTTCATGTAGAACCCGCGAAACGGGGTTTGTTCTGCCCAATGGAGCTCGGCCTCGTCGTTCATCAACCCCACGAACATGGACGTGGGACTCTCAATCAAGGAAAGCAACAAATCGCCTTCCTGGACAGGCAACCCTGCCGGTGCGCCGTCCGCAAGCAGCCCACCAGGGGGAACGGTTACGTCGAAGCCCACCTCGTCAAGTGCACCTTGTGCATGAACTTCAGTGCTTGCGGCCAAAACCACACAACGCAAACTCCAACACACCCACCGTGTCACAGACTTCTTCCATCCCTCGCTCATGTTCCCAAAGATAAGAGGCCTTCCCCGACGGTTCAGAGCAAAGCACCAAACTGGGCCACAGCAGCGATCCCAGCGGTCTCTGTACGCAAGCGGAGAGCCCCGAGATGCACGGGATCCGCTCCCGCTTGGACAAGTCCAAGAACCTCTTCTGCAGCGAAGTCGCCTTCGGGACCCACCGCCAACCATGCCGAAGGCTTGCCCTGCTGCCACGTTGTCCACGCCACACGAGGCGTCGTGCCTTCGACCCCATCCATGCAATGCGCAACCGCACCCGGCCTTTTTTTCAAATGGGGGAGCCTCGCATGCAACTCGTTCAATTCGCACGCCGGATGCAAGGTTGGCTTCCACAAACGCTGACATTGTTTGGTTGCTGCCACCAAGACTTTGTCCCATCGGTCGTGCTTTTCTGTCTTGCGCTCGCATCTCTGAGTCCAAACAGGTACCACCTCCTCCACACCCAATTCGGTCGCCTTCTCGAGCAGCCATTCGAAGCGGTCTGTGTGCTTTGTCGGTGCCACCACCAAAATCAAGCCTGAAGGACGTTGGTCTTCCCGACGAACCACTTCAACCTCCACAAAAACATTTCTCTTTCCAACTTCGACCAACCGACCCATTGCCTCTGCCCCATGCCCGTTCACCAACCGGATTGATTGCCCAGCCTTCATTCTCAACACCCGGGCAACGTGAACGGCCTCGTCGTCTGAGAGTGGCTGCAAACCTTCTGCGAGATTAAGATGAAAGCACGTGTGCATGACGCAAAGTTACCCTGCGAAAGGCACACCTCGATTCGTCGTCAGGCGTT